>CAZEUM010000044.1:0-8213 GCA_964514765.1 uncultured Sulfurovum sp. | reverse complement strand
GTAAAAATGTAGGGAAATATCCTGTTTTTGATACACTCAGTACTTTGGCTTTTGAGAAAAATAGAAGAAATAAATTTTTTAAAAAAGAATTGATTAAATTTATCCATCTTTCTCAAACAGAAAAATTTAATCCTAAAAATGTGTATGGTTCTTACGCAGGGGCCATAGGTTTAGGGCAGTTTATGCCAAGTAATTATGAAGCATATGGGGTAGACTTTAATGAAGATGGGCGCATAACATTGCAAAAACAACAAGATGCCATTGCAAGTATTGCCAACTATTTGAAGCAAAATGGTTGGAGGAAAGGTGAAGCTGTAGCCACTAGGGTAAAATATAAAGGTTTACGCTTTGATGCTTATAGAACGGGGTATAAAAAAACATATCAGCGTAAAAATTTAAAAGATATTGCACCTTATTACGCATGGAATTATACAGATAAAGTGCGCCTCATAAAACTCAAAAAAAAGAAATATGATGAACTTTGGTATGGCGCAAAAAACTTTTATGTTATAACACGATACAATCACAGTGCTTATTATGCCATGTCTGTACATCTTTTGGCAAAACGCATTGCAGATAAAATGAAAGAAAAATAGTATGAAAATCAATGTAGTTATTATCGATAAAAAAGGTAAGGATAACTTATATGCAGGACTAATAGAACATTATAAAAAAATAGCAAAACCCTTTGCAAAGGTAGAAATAATTGAAGTTTTTGATAAAGAGATAGCAAAAGCGCAAGATATTTCTTCTAAGCTCGCCCAAAAATCGTATTCAAAGGCATTTGAAAAATATTTGACTTCAGGCATAAATATAGCTTTAGATCCCTCTTCAAAAGAGGTAAATTCTCATGATTTTGCAAATATGCTTAAGGATAGTGTCAAAATAAATCTCTTCATTGCCGGTGCATACGGCTTTGAGAGGGTTTTTTTGAATAAATGTAATTATGCAATATCATTTGGTAGAATAACGCTTTCACATAAACTTGTGAAAGTTGTATTGATGGAACAAATCTTTAGAGCTTTGACTATCAATAATAACCACCCATATCATAAATAGGAAGCCCTTAATGTTAACGCAAACAGAATTAGAAGAATTTCAAAATAAGTTATTGGACAGAAGAGTACAAATAGATAAGAATCTTAGAGGCACAGCGCTTGAATTAGATGCTATGAGAGACTTAGAATTGAATGATGAGGGAGATCATGCAGCAGCATCTGCTGGAACTATTATAGATAGTGCCATTTTAGTGCAACAACGTAAAGAATTAAACGAAATTGAATTTGCTTTAGATAAAATAAAACTAGGCACATTTGGTATTTGTGAAATGTGTGAAGAACCTATAGACAAATCACGTTTAGACGTGAAGAATTTTGCACGTTTTTGTATAATTTGTCGCGAAATAAGCGAAAAAGAACAAAATACTAGCAAATAAGTCTATGGTTACAACATAATTCAAGGGGAGAGATAAATGAGATTAGGATTATATACTTTTGTGACATTGGTATTGGTTGGTACAGTGGGTGCATTTACTTATACGATAGATTCACATTATTATGTAATAGAGCTAATGGGGATAAATTTTAATTTACCAATAGCACTTTGGATTATACTGCCAATGATTATTTTATTTATTTTTACTGTCATACATATGTTTTTTTATGGTTTAAAAAACTATTTTTTGTTTAAAAAATGGAAAAAAGACATACGTACACTGGAAGATGCTTTGTACTGGTCTTTGGTTAATGAGCCCCAAAAACAAAAATTTATTATTGGTGATATAGCTAATATAGCTAATATTCTAGGGAAATCTTCCCTTGATGTGTCTGATAATGTGGAAGGCTTAAGTCCCAGACTTGCTCGTGTAGTGAATATTATCCAGAAAATTAAAAAAGGTGAATATATTGACCTAAAAGAAGAAAAAATGTCTAAAGTATTTAATAAAGGTAACCCAATTTTAATACAAAATAGACTTAACCGTATGACATCAGATGAAAAGTTTTCGGAGGATGTAATGAAAGCATCTTCAGAATATTCCCTACCTGTACGTGTACAGGCACTTAGTATATTTGCAGGCAAAGAGAATTTTACTACTGCAAAAAAATATGCTAAAGTATTTGATGTTGAAAACTTTTTGATTATGATAAATCGTATGAGTTCAGAGAATACACTTGAGCTTACTCCTGAAATTTTGGAATATTTTGTAAAAATACTTGACTTGAGTTGTAGAGATTTTATTGAAGTGGTACTAGTCACTAAAAAATATTTCAAACCAGAAGAGAATTTAAAACTGTTTAAATCTTTACAAGATAAAAATGATAAGGTAAAAAATGCCTATTTATATCTTTTGTTTGAGTATGAGCTTTTAGAGCAAGCCTCTAGATATCTTGATGAATCTGAAGAGAAGGATTTTATAAAATTTAAAGCATTTTATGAATTAAAAAATCTGCACAGCAAATATAGACTAGAAGATATTGTGGATATACATTCTATATGTATATCCACAAGAGAGTATTAGATTCACTGTTGAATTTGGGTCTATGGCAACACTTGATTTCTCAAAACCTCTTTATGTTTTAGCCCCACTTGCGGGCTTTACAGACCTTCCTTTCCGTTGCGTTGTTAAAAAATTTGGTGTAGACTTAACTATATCTGAAATGATAAGCTCAAACGCTTTAATGCACAACTCTAAAAAAACATATAAAATGTTAGAAAAAAGTCCTATTGAAAATCCTTATGCTATACAAATTGCAGGGTCGGATTTAGATGTAATCAAGAAGGCAGTAGAGATTATAAATCAAAGAGAAGATATCACAAGCATTGATCTAAACTGTGGATGCCCTGCACCCAAAGTAGTAAATAACCTTCAGGGGTCTTCTTTGTTGACAGACTTACCTCAAATGGCAAAAGTAATTGAGACTATCAAGAAGTATTCTAATAAAGAATATACCTCGGTTAAATTTCGTTTGGGATTTAACGATAAAAATCATGAAGAAATTGCTAGAATCTGTCAGGAAAGTGGTGCAGATTATATTGCTGTACATGGAAGAACTAGAGCTGGTCGCTATAAGGCAGCAGTAGATTATGATGCTATTGCAGAGGTCAAACACTCTGTTTGTATTCCTGTGCTTGCAAATGGTGACATAGATACACCTGCTAAAGCAAAATGGGTACTTGAATATACGGGTGCTAACGGGGTTATGATAGGACGTGCAGCAGTAGGAAAACCTTGGATATTTAGACAAATTAAAGAGGGGATGGCAGAAGCTACACCCGCACTGATTAAAGAGGTCGTCTTAGAGCATTATGACCAGATGATTGCCCATTATGATAAGTATGGTGCCATTATCTTTAGGAAAAATTTACACGCTTATTCTAAAGCAGGGTACAAAGGTGCTTCTGTTTTTCGCAATGAAGTAAACTGCATAGAAGACCCCATAGAAATGAGAAAAGTGATAGAAGCTTTTTTCTCTCAACCTTTTCCTTAGAAGACCCTTTTAGAAATCTCATCTAAATATTCTTGATAAATATCAAATGACTTAGTTTATAAATAGACTATACTCTTTTAAAACTGGGAGTATTTATGACATATATAATCATTAAAACCATACACCTGTTCGCTGCATTTATTTATGGGGGTTTTCTCATCGTTGATAATCTTTTTTTAGTTCATATAAAAGATGTATACAATGAAGAAGAATATAAAAATATTCGTGAATCATTTATGAAGGTTGTACGCAAAGTTGTGCCACCTAGTTTGATTATTGCTGTATTGACTGGGCTATATCTTGTTGCACAGGTTTTTGGCACCATTGGTGCTAAGGGGATGAATAATTTTCAAATGATGCTTGCTTTAAAATCTTTTTTAGGTATTTGGTTGGGCATTAGAGGTTTTTCTCAAGTCTATCTTGGCATACAGCCTTTGATTTTTAAAAGCCATGTCTTACCCTTTACTTTTGTTGTGACAATCATCTTTCTTTCTCAGTTTATGTATATTTAGTTACTATTTTTACGTGATTTTTCTACCATCATAGAAAGGACAAAGCTGGTAAAAACAAAACCAAGAAAGAGGAAAAATCCAACGTTTAAATGGGTGGCATTGGTACTAATAACATTGATGGAAGCGCTTTTGGCTCCAAGTTCTTTTAGCTCCTGAACTATGATTCCATTCATACCCATGTAGGCCATAAAGATAGAAACAACCATAACATCCGCCATAGACCATTTGGTTGATTTTAGCGTAAAGAAACGTACCACAGCGTTATTCCCTATAAAACTTCTACTATAAAAATAAAAATAGGTAGAAATAAGTTTTAAGAAAGGAAAAATCACAGAAAAGAGTATCAGGAGTATACCGACAAATACCATTTTTATCTCACCATCTTCCAATAAAAGTCTGACCAAATTAAAAATACTTTTACTTTGATAGAAAAGAACTTGGTCTGTAAATATAATAGGTTTTTCAAGCATAATAAAATGAAATTTTGCTATTTTAGCTTCTACATCGATCATAGGAAGGACTAGACCAGGGACAAGTAGTGTGATAGATGTAGCCGTCAGTAAAAAAAGTGTGATAGACCGAAGAATAGACCCTTGTATAATAACCAATAGCACAAGAAGGGCAGCAAGTGCCAAAATAATAATAGCATCTCTATCCATGGTTTGTGCATTTTTAGCTAAAAGACCATCTAAAACTATAGTACAGGCTTCAAAACTTTCAGTGTTATAGAGCTTTAAAATGGCATTGTATGCACGGGTATCCGTAGGTGAAATATTGTTTTCAGTGAGGGTATAAAGCTTTTCTCTCATTACTTTTTTAAGTATTTTTTGATTCCTAGGTCTTTCGAGTTCACTTAGTATGGTATCTGTAAATTCAGGGACTCTTTTTCTAAGACTTTTTATGTTTACAAGTGAATCTGTCACCATCTGCTTTGTGTCACCAAGAAGAGAGTTAAAGAAACCTCGTTTATTTTTATTGTGTTGTCTTATACTTCTGTCTGCTTCAACAATGAGTGTGTCAAGTATAGTCTCAACATAGGCTTTTATTTCAGTACGAGAGCTTACTGTAAAATTAAATTCATCTATTTTCTCATCAATGATATCGGCAATTTTTTCTGTCCATACAGCAGAGTTAAAAAGTCCAAATTCAACACTATGAAGTTGGCCATAATCCACTTTTAAAACTTTGGCTTTTTGCCCTGTTTCTATAAGATTAATGACCATAAAAATCATAGAAGAGAGTACCAGTATACTCAAAGCTACCAACGAATGTTTCAATATCTTTTTAAAAAATGCCATAGCTATGCTTCCCAAAAGTTAATTTATACTTTAGTATATCTAAAATAGTGTAAACTAATAGTATCCTAAATAAATCTACTTATAGATTACACCAACATAGCGAGGAGAGTAAAGCTTATACGTGTTGAGCTACAGATAGAGTACCTCTATTTTATTTTTTAGCATTTTTCTTATGCAGTGCCGCTTTTGCCATTAGGTGTGCACTTACAGGTGCAGTCATAAATAAAAATACAATAATCAAAAGTTCATTGAGCCTTATTGTATCTTGATAAGAAAAATAATACAACATAGAAGCCACTAGCATTGCTCCAACTCCTAGTGTTGTCGCTTTTGTAGGACCATGAAGCCTCGTGAAAAAATCTGGTAATTTTACTAGTCCAATGGAACCCACAAGTGTAAAAAACGAACCTATCAATAAAAATATTGCAATTAAAAAATCCATAAAACTTTTCCTTATTCTATTATGTCGCCACGAAGTATATATTTACTAAGTGCAATTGTACCTACAAAACCCATTAATGCAATGAGCAGTGCTACTTCAAAGTATAGAGGATTTTTAAAATAAATACCTATCAATACGATGAGGGCAATTGAATTTATGTATGCGGTGTCTAATGCCAGTATTCTATCTAAAGAAGAAGGTCCTACAATAATACGATAGAAGTTCAAGACAAGTGCAATCGTTATAGATGTAAATGCAATCATTATAATAATTTCTAACATTTTTTAAATATCTCCATAAGTGGTTTTTCATATCTATTTTTAATCGTTTCTACCTCAGTAGCAGCATCTTTTATATGTAATGCATGCACTATAAGTACAACCCTATCTTGATCTAAATCTGCCGAAACAGTCCCAGGGGTTAAGGATATTGTACTTGCCAAGACACTAATGCCTAAAGGGTGTTTAATGTCTAAAGGAACCTCTAAAAAACATGGGTCTAAATCTGCATTTTTTCCAAAAATTAATTTGGAAACAAAGATATTAGATATTATAATATCGTATACTAGTAAGCCAGAAAACTTAAAGATAGAACTCCACTTTCCAAGGCAGACTCTTTCAGGCCAGAACCTTTGGGTATGCCAAGGTATAAGTATTGCCAAGATTGACCCTAGAACAATATGCCCAGCAGAAATTGTATTGTTGAGCATTAACCATATTAGCACTAAGATAACACTTAGTACAGGGTGTGGAAAAAGTACAAACTTTTTCTTTTTAATTTTTTCTTTTTTTGTCATTAAAAATCCTTCACTAAAACTTTAGATATATATCCTTGAGCATCAAATACCATAAGCGACAGCTCTTGCGTAAAGATACTAATAGGATTTGCAAAAACTAGCAACAACAAAGAAATAGAAAATAAATATAGTATGGGGTAAAAATAACCTATACCTACAGAAGATTCTATAGGTTCATCTTCATTTTTTGTATGGTAAAAAAGAAGTGTTCCTGTCCTCGTTAAAGAAATAATAATAGCCAAACCCGTGACCAGTACAACAGAAAATATAACAACAACCCAGCTCGAAGATAATGCAGCGACAAGTATCATCATTTTTCCTAGGAATCCAGAGAAGGGAGGCATACTTGCCGTAGCAATGGCATAAGCAAAAAACAAAGACCCAGAAAGTACCATCATCTTGTATGGGGCAGTTCTTTCAAGTGTATCTGCACTACTTCCTCTTAGTCTCCCAAGTACATCTGCAAGCAAAAAGAACCCACCTGCAATTATAGTAGAATGTATAAGGTAATACATGGCTCCAGAAATAGCATCGGGTGTGTTGATACCTATGGCTATAAGTAAAATAGAAACCGACACTAGCACCAAATACGCCACTTGTTCTTTGAGTGTTTTACTGCTCATCACCCCAATGGTTGCTAAGACTATAGTAATAAGCCCCAAGCCTAAAACCCATGGCGTGTAGTAGAAACTAAGTTCCCCAGAGAGCTCCCCAAACAAAGTACCATGTACCCTAATAATAGAATAGATGCCTACCTTAGTCATGATGGCAAAAAGAGCTGCTACTGGTGCAGAGGCAGAAGAGTACGTCCCTGGTAGCCAAAAATAAAGTGGAAACATAGCCGCTTTAAGTCCAAAGACAATGAGTAATAGTAAGCCAGCAGTGGCTACAACAGCAGTATCTTCAGCAGCAAGCCCAGAAATCTTTAAAGCCAAGTCAGCTATGTTTAGTGTACCCAATATACCGTATAGAGTTCCAACTGCAAATAAAAATAGGGTTGAACCTACAAGGTTAATGACCATGTAGTGTATGCCAAACCTTGCAGGCTTTTTCCCATGTCCGTGTAACAGTAGTGCGTAAGAAGCAAGAAGAAGTATCTCAAAAAAGACAAAGAGGTTAAATAAATCGCCTGTCAAAAATGCCCCATTAAGACCAAAAACCTGTAGATGGAAAAGTGTATGGAAATGTTCCCCCATCTTATCGGAGTCTGATTTTACAGCATACCAAAGAGCGCCAAATGCAAGAAGAGATGTGAGCAAAACAAGTGTAATGGAAAGCTTATCTAGTACAAAAGTGATGCCAAATGGTGCCTGCCAATTTCCCATCTGATAGATAAAGTCGCCTTTTTCTAAAATACTCCATAAAGAAAATATACTAGCAAAGACAAGTAAAGCCATAAAGAAAAGTGAGAGGCTTCTTGGTGTTTTGTAAGACAATGACTTAGACAGAAGAATAATCATCGACCCTAATAGAGGTATGAGTATGGGAAGCATGACTAAGTGATTCATTTGTCTTCCTTTTCATCTGTTTCTTTTTCTATATTTGTTTCTATGCCATCTATATTGTCATTACCCATTTCATACCTTGCTCGTAAGGAAAGCACTATAAGAAATGCCGTCATACCAAAGCTAATCACAATAGCCGTAAGTACCAAAGCCTGAGGTAGAGGGTCTGCGT
>CAZEUM010000043.1:0-8244 GCA_964514765.1 uncultured Sulfurovum sp. | reverse complement strand
ACCCTGAGTATTTTAAGCTGAATCCTGAGAGTAAGTCTTTGGGACTAAACATTTAATGATATACTTTTATAAATATTAAGGATGTATCATTCAGCTTCAATATTAAATTATATAAAGAGAGATTTTATGTCCAAACTGATGACTTTATTACTATTTTCAAACATGCTTATGGCTGGATATTCTACATTAAGTGAACAATTAAAAGCAGTAGATGCAAGGGCTGATGATTTACTTTCAACCTTTGATGCCATAAAGAAAGACCGTGCAAAAAAAGAAGAGCTAAAAAATAATAAAATACAAAAAGAGGAAGCAGTAGCACGTCGCTTAGAAGAAAAGGAAAATTTAAAAAAAATTGAGACTAATCGTTTGGCAGAAGAAAAACGTTTAGAAGAAGTGAGAGAAAATACTCTAAAAAACAATAAAATACAAAAAGAGGAAGCAGTAGCACGTCGCTTAGAAGAAAAGGAAAATTTAAAAAAAATTGAGACTAATCGTTTGGCAGAAGAAAAACGTTTAGAAGAAGTGAGAGAAAATACTCTAAAAGAAAATCAAAAAATTGAAGCTCAAAAAAAAGTGCAAGAACAGAAAAAATCGAAAGCTAAAAAAAGGGCTAAAAAGAAAGCCAAGAACAAGGAAAAAGCACGTCAACGATGGATTAAAAAAGAAAAATTACGTAAAAAAGCTTTAGTAAAAAAGAAAAGCAAGACAGCTTTAAAGCAAAAGGTATCCACAGTAAAACCTAAAAAAAGAATGACACATAATCATCTTAATGATATTTTGGGCTATTAAAAGTGCTTGCTTATAGCAATCCTAGTATTTTTTTTAAATCTTCCAACACATCTTTTTTTGCAGAAGGATTTCTTAGTAAATAGTTTGGATGATGGGTAGGGATAATGGTATATCCCTTTTGTTTATGTAAAGTACCTCGTACTTGAACTAGTTCACTATCATCACCTGTGAGGTAATGATAGGCGATTTCACCTAAGGCAACAATAATTTTAGGTTTGATGAGTTCTATTTGCTTGAGTAAGTAAGGATGACAGGTGTGAGCATGGGTGGGTGAAGGTGTTTGTGTATCTAAGGCACGACACTTAAGCACATTGGCAATATATACATCTGATCTACGCATACCCAATACATTTTCTATCATTTTTGTAAGCATCTCTCCAACACGTCCTGTAAAAACTTTTCCATTGCTGTCGTCACTGTTACTTGGCATATCTCCCACAAACATTATATTTGCGTCACTAGCTCCTTCTCCAAAAACCACTTTTTCTCTACTTTTACTTAGCGTACAAAGGTGACATTCAAGTGCTTGTTTGTGTAAATCATCAAGAGTATTTGGGAGTGTAAAGTCTAGTTCTTCTTCTTGGTAAGGAGTAACTGAAGTATATTTGTATCCTAGTTGTTTGAGCTGGTAGAGTTGTTTTAGTAAAAGTGCATTGTGAAGGTTTTTCATAGCAGTATTATAGCCTATTAAGGGCATGTACCTGTTTGCATGTAGGTAAGTGCCGTTTGCAACATGCTTTCATTTGCATCACCCCGTAGGTGTGTTAGGTCATCTTCTGCTTCACAGGTGACAGGAATACCTGAAAAACTCGTACTTTTATCGGCATTATTTCTTACAATAAAATTAATCAAAAAATAATAATTATTCGCATAAACACGACCACCCATGCCTATAGGTTTTCCATGGGTTTTTTCTCCAATAGTAATTATATCTATATAGGAAGAAAGTGCAGAAATAATAGCCTCAGAAGCTGAAGCAGAACCTTCGCTAACAAGAAAGAAAACACGTTGCATATTAAGTTCATTGCCATCTTGCATATCGATATCTTCAAAATGATAGGTACTATTCTTATGTGTATAATTCGCATTCCAGTCAAGGTAAAGTTGCCTCTCTCCAGGATGAATATTACTAATATTGTCTATGAGTATAGAAGTTGTTGCTATAGAACCACCACCGTTATAACGTAAGTCTATGACCAGTTCATCTATGTTTTTTGCTTTAAATGTTGTAAAGATTGTCTCAAATTCAGCCACAGAACTTTCGGTAAAAGAATCATAACGAAGGTAGCCTATTTTTGTTTTTCCTTCTTGAATAATTTTTCCTAAAGAAACTTTAAAAGCATAGATCTGTGCGCTAAGTGAAACATCCATTTCGCTAGAACCTCTCAAAAGCGTAAAGGTTGTTTGTGTATTTACATCTTGACTGGCTTTGGCAATAAGTGCATCTGTTACAGGTAAATCATTAATAGCGAGTATTCTGTCACCACGAAATAGCTTTCCATAAGCAGGTGCATTTATGCGTACCATGTTTAGGGTAAAACTATCTCTCTTATAAGCAAAACCAAAACCAACAGTTTTTTGATTGGCAAAGTTTTCATACTCTTCTGCTGTTAGGGTAAAGCTCCAAAGATCAGGCGGATTTACTTTGAGTTTATCAATCATAGATTGAGGTGTTTGAAAGCTATCATAGTCTACATTTGATGCAACTTGATCATACCAAAGATATTCGTTTAAAAATAAATGATGTACAAATTGTTTTTCGTTTAAAGTAAAGGTATCATTACTGGGGTTTAAACTTGGTCTATTAAAAATATTTGAAGTATCGTCTAAATCACTAGAACCGCATGAATTTAAAAATAGCAATGGAAGAAAAAAATAAATGTAAAATATTGCATGTTTCATGATGTCTCCTAAATTAGTTTTAAACGTACTGATTCAGTACCTATTTGGAAATCAAGGTTTATACCTAAAATAAGTAACTCATAATAGTACCTTAAAAGCTTTTGCTTTGCATGAAGTGTATCCATTTCACGTTGGTTTACAAAAATTAAAGTAGTAACACCTGCTTTAAATTTTATATTTTCAGCATTTTCTATTTCTTCTACAAAATAAATTTCTTTTTTAGATAAGGTAATAGTTTTTTTAGTCATAGACATTTTTAGTAAGATATTATCTATTTGTGTTTTTATTTCACGTATTATTGTAGATTTTTGGCTACCTAAAAGAAGTGCTTTTTTCTGTAATGCTTCATCTATACCTTGAAATCTTCGTCTTTCAATAGGCATACTTAAATCAAAGGTAAATTTATATCCCTCATTGTGCCGAAAGTCATGACTTCCAAAGAGACCTACATTAAATTTTGGAAGCTTTTCTAGTACATTAAATTCTTTATTTAAAGTATTTTTTTTCTCTAGATACGTTATTTGTTTTATTTCCGAGCGATTATCAATAGCGATTTCTAAAGCTATTTTTTTGGAAAGTACATAAGGTAGCTTATAAGCAAGGGAAGGGAATTTAAATTGTTTATTGAATGTGCTTAGAGGTATACCTATATATTGAAGGAAAATATTTTTGGCATTTTCAAATCCATTTTTTGAGAGAAGCAATCTTTGTTCCCGTTGTGCTACTAGACCCTCCACTTCTGCTAGTGCTATACGAGGAAGTTTCCCAATTTCAATATGCCTCGATATAAAACGTCTATTTTTTTTGGCTTTATTAAGTAGTTCTTTTTCTGTCATATAAATTTCTTTATAGAATAATATTTGATAATAGGCTTGAAAAATATTTAAATAAAGTTTATTTATATTAACGCGACTTGTTTCTTCGTCATGGAGTGTGTTGAGTTCGGATAAACCTATTTCTACCATAGGTTTACTGATATTGTTTGCCAAAGCAAATACAGGGATTTTTACACCTGCAAGTATCTCTCCGCTTCTACCTGTTATGATATTGTTAAGTTCTTGTGTACCTTGTGCATCACGGTAAGCCACAGATAACTCTATGCCACTAATAAGAGGTTTTGTTAGGTCGGCATATCGAAATGTTCCCTCTGTAATAGGATATCTTTTATTATCATATTGTGTATTGACCTGTGTGTCAAGTGTTCCAAGAGCAGCTTCTTCTTCAGCTTGTCTTATGTAGACTTGTCCTACTGTTTTGTAGAAAAAAGGGTTGTCTTTATTGAGATATTTTGCAATATGTTCTTTATGAAAAATCTTTTTTGCTGTAAGTGGAGAAAGTAGAAGCATTAAGATGAAAAGATGTTTCATTCCTTATACTCTATCATCACAGGAGGTTGTGCCATCATTAGTCTCCAAGCCTCAAACCAAAGAGGAACAACAGATATAGTGACCCATAAATTAGCTCGCGTGCCAGGTTTAAGTAAATCGTGTGATGGCCAAGGTTCATCATCTTCATCTTCTGTTACGATTGCGAAGTATGCACCTTTTTCATGTGAAATATTTTCAATAGCAAAAATAGTACCTCCAAAGGTACCATGCGATATTTTAGGCCAACCAGCTATCTGTAATGCGGGCCAACCAAAAAATATAATTCGTACATGAAGACCTACTTTTATGAGAGGCATATTAAAATCAGAGAGTTTCAAGCGAATAGCCCTTTTTGTTACAACAGGAGCAAAGAAAAGTATATCTTCCCCTGCTTTGATGAGTCTATTGCGATTATTTTGATATATACGAAGTACATATCCGTCACCTCTACTCACAATAATACGACTAAGGTAACGCGAAAGATTAATAGAGTCTCTTTTTACACCTTGCTTGAGTGAATTTGCCAAATTTTCACCAGTAACAATATCATTTTTGAGTTGGTTTATTTGCATATTGGCTTCTTCAACAAAACGTGTTTTCTCTTCATGTGTAATATTGAGATCTTCATATCTGTTGTCTATTTTCATATGAATTTGATGCACCTGTGCTGTTGTATCTAAATAAATATTTTCAGTTAATTCAAGGTCTCTCTTTGACTCAATGCCATCTTTATATAATGATTTTGATCGCCCATAATGTATTTTTTCAATTTTCAATTTATTGACAAGTGCTATTTCTTGGTCCTTTAGTGCCTCTATAATATTGATAATTTGTTGAATTTTTTTATTAAAAATGTCTACAGTGATTCTTAAAATATCTTTTTGTTTTTTCAGGTTTTCTCTAATGCGACCAACTTTTTCTAATTCATTTTTATAATTTTCCATACCCCTCTTTTTAATCGCTTCTAGTCTATCTTTGTAGTGAGAGTCAAGGTCTTTCATTTTGAAAAGTTTTTCCCCTTTTTTAACAAACTGATTTTCTACAACATATATATCACTAACAAAACCACCTACGGGTGCGGGTACTTTATAATCTCGTTCAAAAGGATCCAGTGATATAATCGTACCAATACCTGTTATATTTTGTCGCCAAGGAAGTAAAAGTAACAAAATAAAAACAAAAAGTATCCACAAAGTAATAAGTAAAAAACGTTTAATTACTGTGTGTTGCTCGACAAATTTTAAAGCTTTATATTTATACATGTGAGTCATTGTCTAAAGCTATGCTAAGTTTATTAATTTTGTAAAAACCTTCTATACTGTCATAAATATAATCTATTTGCTTAACAAAATCCTGCATGGTGTAGATAACGGAAATTATAATAATTTCTGCGGCAATAAATTCTCCAATAGGCATGACACCTTTAAATACAAGATATGCCCCCCATATAAAAAAAGTACTTAGAATTATACCCTCAGAAAAATATGATAATCCCAATTGTCTTATAATAACTTTAAATATCTTATCTCGTTTATTTGCAAAATTAATTAGTAGGGCATCAAGTTCTACATATATCTCTTCTTCAGAACTTTCTAAGCTAGGGATATCTTGAATATAATATATTGCTGTATGCTTGGCATCAGAGCGTTCTATTGATAATTTGGGACCACGTTTACCTAAGAAGATCATAGTAATAATAAAGGAAATAATAAAAAATACACTTATAACAAAGAGTGAAATATCAATTATAAACAAAATTATTAGTGTAATGATTATTTTTATAACTAGTGCAGAACCTGAAAGTAACAAAGTGGGAAAAAGTTTTTGGATTGCAATGACATCAAAAAAGTAATTCATATACTTATCTAGGTTTTTGTCCTTACCTCTTGATCTGTTATCAATGGCTAGTTGGGATATTTCTATAGCGTTACTTACAAATATTTGTTGTTCAAATTTTTCAACCATTAGAGATTTTAGTACTTTTAGTACTGCAATCATAAAAAAGACAACTATAATAATAGTGGACAGAGTATATATAGATATTGTTGCATGTGCTAATACAGTATTGATTATGAATGCAGAAGTTAAAGGAAGGACAAGTAACAGTATGGCTTCCAAAGCAGAGTAATAAAGCAAATAAAGTACATTTGTTTTGTTTAAATTAATAATTTCTTTAAACTTTATAGAAACTAATTCAAGTAGTTGCAGGTTAGTCATAAATATTTTACTCTTTTCTTAATAGTTATTGATTGTTTAATGTGGACTATTGTAGCAAAGTTAGATGTATATTTATCTTTAAATATACATCTAAGTAAATTTGTATCGAAACAATAAGCTTATGTAACAATAATGTAGATTTGCCTGATGGACAAATATCATTTACTCAAAATACAGGGGAATCTTTATCTTTGTTTTTAAACAATACACCTTTTTAATTAATAAGCTCTCATTTTCTTTACTAAATTACCAATATTAGGTATATCAACACAATCATATAAGCTCTTTCTCAATAATCCAATGAGACGTTTCAACCTCACTCTGCCAAGTCTTAGCCCTATAATATCCCCCATTGTCAAGACCACTTAATCGGTTATTCTTATTCCACTTATCATTGTTAGATAACTTCCAAGAAAGTATTTTCTTGCTCTGCCAATCAATAATGTCAGCCAAATATACAAAGCTTTTTTCTAGCTACATTAATGCCCTCATTCCCCAGTGCTGTTATAAGTCTTCTTGTGCCATAATAAGGAAACTCCGTAAAGAATAGAAGAGTTATGTTTTGTATGCTCATGTGTAAGAGAGACAAACAATGCAGCAGTTTTTAAGTCTCTTGCTGTGTACTGGTACATGTAGGTAAGCCATACTTTCTTAGTTGGAGTGATTGGTTACCTAAAATTTAACAAAATTTGTATCATACTTTTGTTCCTTGAGCGAATGTGTCACCTTATGGGTAATAACAAAAAGTGGCACTTTCGTTCTTCTTTTATCGTATTATACGGCACTTTCTCTTATTTTGGTATTTTGGTATTTTGGATGATATTTTTAAGAGATTTTACTTAAAAATATGATAAACTGTTAAAAATTATGGGAATAACTTAGACTGCTTTTAAAGTGATTTTTAGAGGTTTCCTTAGTAAGGAAAAGAATGGATGTTTTACTATTTGGCTTTATGTCAACTATTTTTATATTAATTTATATGGGGAAAAGAGAAGTATCAATTTTACTTTTTGGTGCAACAATGTTAATGTCTGTGTATTGGTTTAAATTTCATGCAAATGATGTTTTAAATATTAACTTATAAGAGGTAAATGATGTTAGATACTAAAACAGCAAGAGTGCTTCATGTCGTAGCTCTTTTTCTTTTATTGTTGCCACTTATTGGTGCTTTTGGAATTCAAATAGTTCAAAGTGAGCTCCCTTGCCCTTTATGTCTTCTCCAAAGAGTTGGTATGTTTGGAGTAGCAGTAGGAATACTTTTAAACCTAAAATTTGGCGTACATCCACTTCATTATGGGATTTCAATAGTCTCCGCACTTATAGGGGCTACCGTTGCTACTAGACAAATTTTACTACACATTATTCCAGTAGCTGGCGAGCCAACAGGTTTTGGTAATCCAGTTTTAGGACTTCACTTATATACTTGGTCTTTAATTGTATTTGTAGCTTCAATTTTAGGTATAGCTCTTTTGATGATTTTTATAAAATGGGTTGGAGCTCTAGAAGAGAAAGTAGAGCTTTTAAGTAAATTAGAAAAAGCCGTTTTTTATATTTTTATAGCTTTAGCTTTAGTAAATACTATAAGTGCATTTATGGAGTGTGGTTTTAGCCCTTGTCCTGACAACCCAACTCACTATTTGCATACCTTGTTTGGTTAATATTTTAGCTGGTATTGATAAATTAAGACAGTAAAAAGGTATACTGTCAAAAAAGAAATGTAAAAGTGAATATAAAAAAAGATAGGATAGCAAGAGAGTTAACCCTACCAAGCAATCCATTTCAATGCTATATCCAACAGTAACACCTAACTATTTTCCCTCCTCATAAAATTTAAGATTGAACATTTGGCGGATATTTTTAGAGATGCCCTTATGAAAACCAATGTAGTGATGATGAAAAAAATGAGTATTAAAACCTATGTGGTAAAACATAAATTGAGTATATTTAATGTAGCTAAAATGACAAAATA
>CAZEUM010000042.1:0-8260 GCA_964514765.1 uncultured Sulfurovum sp. | reverse complement strand
GAGCTGGGCGTGCAATCCTTGCAAGAATATCAAGGTTTTGCAGGCGATGGTGAAACGGTACAAGCCACCGAAAGTACGGGTGTATTAATCACCAAACTCAAAAGCACCGATCCTGCTGATACCTTGATTGTTAGCTCGATTCAAAAAATGAGTAATATCAGTGAAGAAGCCAATGACGAAGGCCGTGATGAGACGATAGGCTTTCAAAGCCACGACATTGCACTGATCAACAACCAGCGACTGGTATTTATTATTGATGAAGCCCATCGCTCCACCTTTGGCGATATGCTTATCACCATTAAACAAACCTTTCCTGCGGCGGTATTTTTTGGCTTTACTGGCACGCCGATTCAAGACGAAAACCAAAAGAAACACAATACCACTGCAACCGTGTTTGGTAACGAACTGCACCGCTACAGCATTGCCGATGGCATCCGCGATAAAAATGTATTGGGCTTTGACCCCTACAAGGTGATGACCTACAAAGATAAAGACTTGCGGCGTGAAGTGGCGCTGCTAAAAGCCAAAGCCAATACCGAAAAAGAAGCCTTAGCAGACCCGAAGAAAAAAGAAGTGTTTAATCACACCATGCGTAAAATTGCCATGGCGGGTCACACCGATGCCAATGGCAAGTATGTGAAAGGCATTGAAGATGATGTGCCTAAGTCGCAATACACCCGAGCAGAACATCAAACTACGGTGGTTGAAGATATTATTGAAAACTGGACGCATCTGAGCCAAAACAGTAAGTTCCACGCCATTTTTGCCACCAGCAGTATTAGCGAGGCGATTCAATATTATCGACGCTTAAAACAAGCGGTACCGACATTAAAAATAAGCGCCTTATTTGACCCGCATATTGATGAAGGCAGTAGCTATGCAGGTAACACAGAGTTTAAACAGGCTGGATTGGTCGAAATCATGACAGACTATAACGCGCAGTATGGTCAGGATTTTACCTTAGCTAACCACGCTAAATTTAAAAAAGACATTGCTGCACGGCTCGCCCATAAAAAACCCTATTTGCGCATCGAAAAAACACCCGAGCAACACATTGATCTGTTGATTGTGGTAGACCAAATGCTGACGGGTTTTGACTCTAAATGGTTGAATACCCTGTATCTGGATAAGGTGCTCAAGTATGAAGGCATCATACAGGCCTTTTCTCGTACTAATCGCCTTTATATTGAACATGAAAAACCCTTTGGCACGATTCGATACTATCGTTACCCGCACAGCATGGAACGCAATATCAACGATGCGGTTAAGCTGTATTCTGGTGATAAACCGGTCGGACTTTTTGTCGATAAACTGCCGAACAATTTGAAAAAAATGAATGCCGTTTATGATGATATTGTTGAGCTATTTGATAATGCCGAGATTAATAATTTTGAAAAATTGCCAGCTGATTTTTCAGTATGTGGCAAATTTGCCAAACTGTTTACGAGCTTAAATGACTCTTTAGAAGCGGCGAAAATTCAAGGTTTTGTTTGGAGTAAGCTGACTTATCCTTTTGGCAAAGGTAAGAACAAAACCGAAGTGACGCTAAATTTTGATGAAAATACCTATTTGATATTGGTATTACGTTATAAAGAATTATCCAGTGGTAGCGGTGAAGGTGGTGGTTTAGATGAAGTGCCGTTTGATATATCAGGTCACTTAACGGAAATAGATACAGGAAAAATCGACTCGGATTATATGAACTCCCGCTTTGATAAATACTTAAAAACAATTCAAGGTGACGATGCAAATAGCTTAGATATTCAAAAAATAGTTGATGAACTGCATAAATCTTTTGCAAGCCTCACTCAAGAAGAACAAAAATTTGCCAATATTTTTCTTAATGATGTGCAACGTGGTGATGCTAAACCAGAAGAAGGGAAAACCTTTAGAGAATACATAACAGAATATTTATCGGCGGCTAAAATGGCACAAATTAATGGGCTTGTTGATGTACTTGGTGGCACAGAAGACGAAAATATTGCCACATTTAAAAGTAAGTTAAGCAGCATGATGAATGCCGGAGTAACAGAAGCCAATATCAATGAATTTGCTCGCTTTGATGATTTAAAAAATGGTGTTGATAAAGCCAAAGCCAAGGCTTATTTTGAAGAATTGGAAAGTGCTAGTATTTCACCTTTCAAAGTGAATATGAAAATTGATAAATTGCTACAGGATTTTATAATAAGTGGTGGTTTTGATCTGTAGCACAGCAGTATTTGTACTGTATAACAAGGAAAATGCACTTTTAGCCGCCGGGATTTGCGAGGTTAGATGACGAAAATGATTTTATAATAAATGATAGACTCCTCCATCGTAATAGCCTCTGCTTTATCAACTGTTAGGACACATGATAGCGGTAGTATGCTAGGTGAACTTCATGTAGCGATAGCTGTTATTTACTTAGTGGAGGCAATAGATAAGATATATGCTATAATACACATACTATACCCACATAAAGGATACACATGTCAGCTATATATGATGAGACAGCTATGAAAAAAGCAACAAATGTGACTATCAACTCTGATTTGCTTCAAAAAGCGAAGAGTTATAAAATCAATATCTCCCAGACTTTTGAAAAGCATTTAACGCAAGTGGTCAAAAAGAAAAAAGAGCAGGAGTGGCTCGAGGAAAATAGAGAAGCCATTGAAGCGTATAATACTCGTGTAGAAAGCGATGGACTCTTTAGTGATGGCTTTAGGAGATTTTGATGGCACAGTATGATGTTTATAGAAATAATGACGCAAAAAGTCTTCGACAATTTCCCTATCTACTAGATATACAAAGTAACTTGCATAGCAATATGGTTAGTAGAATGGTCGTACCATTGGCTGTAGATGTACCTACTGTACGCCATCTGACACCTGTATTTGAGATAGAAGAGTTAAATGTGGTTGCCTATGTAATGGAGATGACAAGTGTACCAAAAAGCATTCTTGTTGATAGAGTGACTAATGTATCTCAGTATAGAAACCAAATAGTAGATGCTTTAGATTTTTTAGTGAATGGATTTTAATGAGACTTAAATTTTAAACTTTTAATTCTCATAGAATTCCCAACCACCACCAAGGAACTCAAAGACATAGAGAGTGCGGCGATGAGAGGATTGACAAAACCCATCATGGCTAAGGGAACAGCTATAGCATTATACAACAATGAAAAACCTAAGTTCTCTTTTACTGCTCCAAAAGTTCTTCGTGAGAGTCTGTATGCCTCGTAAATACTTGTAGGCTTTTCATCTAAAAGTACGATGTCAGAGACCGATATGGCTACATCTGCACCATTTCCCATGCTTATGGATATGTTAGAACTTGCTAGAGCAATTGCATCGTTAATGCCATCTCCAACCATGACTACAATATGACCTTTTTTTTGAAATTTTTCTATTATGGTTGATTTGTCTTGGGGTAGGAGTTTGGCATGTACTTCATTTATGTCTACTAAGGCAGCTACTTTTTGGGCAGATGCTTCGTGGTCACCTGTAAGCATGACAACTTTTATGCCAAGTTTTTGAATGTTTTGTATGGCTTCTTTGGCACCTTCTCTAATGGTATCAGAAAGTTCAAACCTTGCGACAATTTTTTTGTCAATACTAAAAAAGAAGAGCGAGTTTTCACACTCTGCATCAAGAGATATACCCGATGATTGTAGGAGTTTGGCATTTCCTCCTAGGAGTGTAGAGCCTTTGTAATTTGCGCTAATACCTTTTGCTTCTATGCTTTTGATGTCAGAAAGGTTTAGAGGTTCTAATGTGTCATGTTTAGAGCTAATGTAGTTTAGAATACCTTTTGAAATAGGGTGATTGGAAGTATTTACTAGAGCATAAAGTAAAGAGGGGTTAAAGTCTGCAAGAAAGTCTGCTTTGACAACTGAGGGTTTGCCCTCTGTGATGGTGCCTGTTTTATCTAAGGCTAAAATGTCACTTTTTGCCATGGTTTCTAAAAAAGATGCTTCTTTAAAAAGTATGCCTCTTTTTGCTGCGATGCTAATGCCTACTAGGGTTGCCATAGGTGTTGCTAGACCTAAAGCACAAGGACAGGCAATGACAATTACAGAAATACCTACAATGAGGGCATGTTCAAAACTACCAAGAAAAAAGTACCAGCCTGCAAAAGTTACTAGGGCAATGAGAAGAATAATACTAGAAAAATACCCTGAAATTTTGTTTGCCAATTGTTCAATTTTTGGCTTCTTAGTCATGGATGTTTCCAAAAGATTAACGATGGAAGAAAGCATAGAGTCTGAAGCTACTTTTGTTGCACGGTAATGCACTAGAGAGTCCAAACACATAGAAGCACTCAATATGCTGTCATTTTCTTTTTTGTAGATAGGTTCATTTTCTCCTGTGAGTGAAGACTCATCAAAAGAGGCTTGACCTTGTGTAAGTCTGCCATCTATGACAACTTTTTCTCCAGGTTTGAGTTCTATAATGTCATTTATAACAACATTTTCAACGCTAACCAACGATTTCACCCCTGCTTTTATAAGCGTGACCTCTGTAGGCGTACTTCCCATAAGCCCATCAAGGGTATCAACTGCATGTTTTTTACTTAGTACTTCAAGGTATTTACCCACAAGTACAAAGGTGATAATCATGACTACTGAGTCAAAATAGACTTCACCACTTTGTGTAAGCATGGCGTAGATGGAATAAACGTAAGCCAAAAGTGCACCTGAAGCTACAAGAGTGTCCATGTTGACAATGTTGTTTTTGTATCCGTAGTACGCCCCTCTAAAAAATATCCAACCAGAGTAAAAGAGTACAGGTGTTGCCAATATAAATTGAGCGCCATTGAGGATGTCTTTAAAGGATTGCTGTATGCCACCAAAGTAGCCAGCATAATGTGCCACAGCCAACCACATGATGTTCATAGCACCAAATACTGCGACTAAAATACGTGTGTAGTAGGTTTTTCGTGTAGCACTTGCGCGTTCTTCTTGTAATTTGGGGTCATAAGGGTAAGCGTTGTAACCAATGGAGCGAATGCTTTGTATGATATGTGAGAGTTTTAAGGTCTCAGGGTCCCAAACAACTTTTGCTTTGTTGTTTGTGTAGTTGATACTAGCTTCCATGACACCATCGGTTCTATGCAGTACTTTTTCGTTGAGCCACACGCAAGCAGAACAGTGTATGCCTTCTATAATAAGGCTAATTTCACACAGTCCTTCTTCATTGCTTCTGATATATTTATTTTTAAAACCTTCAAGGTCAAATTTTTCTAAGTCATCGTTATTTGCTGTGGCAGGGTGCAGGGTGGTTTTTCCCAATTTATCATAAAAACTATCGAGACCTTCTTCATTTAAAAGATGATATACCCCTTGACAGCCTTTACAGCAAAAGTATAATTTTGAAGAGTTACTGTCTTCTGCAATCATGATTGATGTGCTAAAGGTTAGTTTACAATGGGTACATGCTATTTCTTCCAAAATTTTCCTTGCTGTGTTTACTAGCATATATTTTACCTAAATGTGGGTAAAATTCACTATGGAAAATGCATTACTCTTAACTCTCATCCTTCTTATGGCAGAACTTTTTGAAGCAAATATGCAAGGCTCTAAAACACTTTTGGGTGTTTTAGAGAAATTGTATGTTTATTATAAAAAAAGTATTTTCCTTTTTTTTCTTATACAACCTGCTTTTTATGTTCTATTGTTTGTGGTGCTTTTTACAGGTGTACTTAACATAAGTATGGTTTTTTTGTTAGCCATTAAGATTTTTGATATGTTTTACAAGATGGAACTCATAAAAAAAGTATTTCTACAAGGTGAAGTCTCTAAAGAAATGGAAGAAATGTTAGCCTGGGAAATGCCAGCATATTTTTTCTTAATGGGAGCAGCATTGTACCCTCCCTTGCTCTTTTATGCTTTGGTTTAAGCCAAAAAAGATTATAATTGCATTACTACACGTAACATCTCCATTATACATATTCAAACACAAGAGGACATATGAGCGATAATAAGAAATCTTCTAATGGCAATAATGCCAATAGAAAGAACAGAACACACATACCCGTAAACGGCTACAAGATAGAAAACCTCCAACAACTCCCACTTACAGAACTAGTCACCATAGCAAAAGAAGTAAAAGTTGAAAACCCTAATGAATTCCAAAGAAAAGACCTTATTTTTGAAATATTGAAATCACAGGTGAGCCAAGGAGGGTTCATACTCTACACAGGTATATTAGAAATTATGAATGATGGCTATGGTTTTTTACGCTCCATTGACGGTAACTTTGCAAATTCAAGTAACGATACTTATGTCTCAGGTACACAGGTCAAACGTTTTGCCTTAAGAAATGGTGACATCGTTACAGGTCAGGTACGTTCACCTAAAGACCAAGAGAAGTATTATGCACTTCTTAAGATTGAAGCCATTAACTATTTGGCTCCAGATAAATCAAAACAAAGACCATTGTTTGAAAACTTAACGCCACTTTATGCTTCTGAACAACTCAAGCTTGAGTACAACCCTATGAAAATGACAGGACGTGTGCTTGACCTTTTTTGTCCCATAGGCAAAGGGCAAAGAGCTTTGATTGTAGCCCCTCCAAGAACAGGTAAAACAGAACTTTTGAAAGAACTAGCACATGGTATTACACACAACAACCCTGATGCCTCACTCATGGTACTGCTTGTAGATGAGAGACCAGAAGAAGTAACAGATATGCAGCGTTCAGTTAAAGGTGAAGTGTATGCTTCTACTTTTGACCTTCCTGCACAGAACCATGTGCGTACAGCAGAAATGGTCATAGAAAAAGCCAAAAGACGTGTAGAAATGGGTCAAGATGTCATCATACTTTTAGACTCCATTACGAGACTAGCACGGGCTTATAACACCGTCACACCAAGTTCGGGTAAAGTACTCTCTGGTGGTGTGGATGCTAATGCCTTACATAAACCAAAACGTTTCTTTGGCGCTGCTAGAAACATAGAGTTTGGTGGTTCTTTAACCATCATTGCTACAGCACTTATAGACACAGGGTCACGCATGGATGAAGTAATTTTTGAAGAGTTTAAGGGTACTGGTAACTCAGAAGTAATTTTAAGCCGTCATGTGTCTGAAAGACGTATTTATCCTGCTATTGATGTGACAAAGTCTGGCACAAGAAAAGAAGAATTAATGGTAGATGCGCAAACTTTACAAAAAGTATGGGCATTGAGAAATGCTATGCAAAATATGGAAGAGGTAGAAGGGCTTAAATTCCTTTTCTCTAAAATGATGAAAACCAAAAGCAATGAAGAGTTTCTTTCTATTATGAATGAAGGTGCATAAGGTTTGTTATGAAAATTGGCGTTTTTGATTCTGGTTTGGGTGGCTTGACAGTGCTTCAAGCTATGACAAAAGTCATCAAAGGTGCTGAAGTTTTTTATGTGGCAGACACAAAAAATGCCCCTTATGGTGAAAAAACACCAGAAGAAATTTTAAAATACTCTCTACAAATTACCCAATATCTCATACATACCCATCGTATAGATGCACTTATTTTAGCTTGTAATACTGCTACCTCTTCTGCTATCAAGTCTTTACGCGAAATGTACCCTTCGCTAATTATTATAGGTACAGAACCTGGTATTAAACCTGCCATTGCACAAACATGTACAGGAAATATTGCAGTGCTTGCAACACCTGCAACACTCAAAGGCAGTAAGTACCAAGCCCTTGCCAATGCCCTCTCACGTACAAAAGACATTTCTCTTTTTGAGCAGGTATGTCCAGGTTTAGTAGAGCAGATAGAAGAGGGGAAAGCTAGTAGTGTTGAGACCAAAAACATGTTAGAAAATTGGTTAATTCCCATGAGAGATAATAATGTCGATACTATTGTCTTAGGATGTACACATTACCCTTTAGTGGCTCATGTAATTGAAGAGATAATGAGCTCAAATATTAAGCTAATTCATACAGGTTCTGCAATAGCAAAACGCCTTCTGATTTTAGGACAAGAAAAAGACCATGACAATGTTGGTAAACTTCAAATCTATATTTATACTACAGGGACACTCAAAAGAAAGCTTATTGATAATATAGTTGACAAGTACGAAACAGTGAAAAAGATAGTGTTATATTAGTCCTATAGCCTCTTTTACCTTGAGCATTTTTGCAGATGCAATGCTCTGAGCTTTCTTGGCACCTTCTGCCAATATATCGTTTACCTCATCCATGTGGCTGAGGTAATACTCTCGTTTTTCTCTAGCTTCCCCTAACTCTTCCCAAATTAATTCTTTAAGATATTTTTTGAAATGACCATAACCCTCCA
>CAZEUM010000041.1:0-8352 GCA_964514765.1 uncultured Sulfurovum sp. | reverse complement strand
CAACTCAGTGACTTTGAAACATACTTTTTATCAGTTTTATTTGTCAAATATCTTTGTAACTTTTTAATATTCTCTTTACTGTAAGCATGTTTCATTTTATCTTTAGCATTTGGATGAGATGTAAAAAGTTCTTCTTCTTTTGTGTCTGCTTTGACTACTTTTATTTTATTTGTAGGTAAGGTATCTAAAAACCATATATGAGAAGTTATGTCTGTATTGGTAAACATTGCTGAGGGTTGCTCTAGTACGGCAGAGACTAATTGCTCTTCAAATATGGCTCGTCTTATCTTCGCCTCACTACCCGTAGCACTACCTGTACTTATAAGCGTAGCAGAGCTGATAATCCCTGCCGTGGCTCTTTTACCTCTTTTGTTCTCTCTTTTCATAAGGCTTATAATGTGCATCATGAACAAAAACTGTCCATCAGACTTTTTAGGTGTGACTACTTTACCTTTCTCGTTTTTAACAACAAGAAAATTACTTTTTTTACTCTGCATGTTGTCAGTAATTTCATCATAATTATGTTTCCAATCCAGCCCAAAAGGAGGATTGGCTATGATGAAATCAAAATTATCATTACCATTAATGCCATTTGCAAAGGCAGGATGCGTAAGTGTATTACCATAGGCAATAGTATTTTTTTGATTGCTTATCTCTAAAAATATCTTAGAGAGTAGCCAAGTCTGTCCATGCATCTCTTGACCATAAAGTTCTATCTCTTTTACTTTAGTATGTTTCATAAAGTAGTCTGCTGATTCCATTAGCATAGAACCAGTACCTGATGTTGGGTCGTAGATGGCTAGCTTTTCATTGTCTTTAATGCCCTGTATACCCATCTCACACATAAGGTGTATGATAGACTTTTGTGTAAAGTGCTGACCCCGTTAAATCTCCACTCATTTTTTTCATACGAGAAACTGTTTTTTCATAAAGGTCTTTATATTCATCTTTAGGGTAGTTTCTGAAGTCTGCCTGATAAGTGTATATATCCAATACATTTTCAAGATGCTTATTTGGAAGTTCCAGTATATATCTTTCAAGTTCAAATGTTTTATAGTGATTAAGATAGGTTAGTATATTTTTTGACTTATCAGGATTATGTTTACTTTCTTGATGAAAGTGATGTAAGTTTTCTTGTTTTCCGAGATTTTCAATATCTTTTATAATATTAAGAAAAGTTTCTTTTGTATCTTTGCCCTTGTACGCATTGTACTCTTCTGCTGGTAAATCAAAACTATTACGATACTCTAGGCTAAATGCCAATTTATCATTATCTATCAACAACTTTAACGCCATAAATGCCATAATACGCTGGTCATAGGTAGATTCGTTGATACCAATATCTCGTAAAATATCAGAATAAGCCCAATAGTAATCTTTAAGTTCTTTGTTTTGAGTGGTTAAAAAAGAAGAGTGAATAGTCATAATAGAAGCCTTCAAATGTTGTAATATTATACTATAACAACATAAGAAGAAAGTGTTACAAAAAATGGCATATTGACATGTTTTTTATAAAGTTATCGTTTAATTCCAATCAAAATACGTTTTACAGGTATTTAAATCTCCATAAGCATAAGACTCGTCCCCTGCTTTTGTTTCGACAACAATACCATTGTTGTCAGCAGATTTGAGTAAACCTTTTAGCTTCTCTCCTGCACCTAGTTTTATTTTAACTTTTTCGCCTATAGCATTTTTAAAATGTACAGGTTTGCTGAGTTTACGCTCAATGCCTGGAGAAGACACTTCTAAACGATAGGCTTGACTCATAGGGGGATGTACATCTAAAAAAGGAGAAAGTTCATGTGAGATTGTTGCGCATAAATCTAAGTTTACACCACCTACTTTGGTTACAAGTATCCTAAAAATAGTTTCATCAAATTCACTCACTATTTCTGTATCATACAAAGCTGCACCATTGGCTTCTATAAGTTTAGAAATTTGGGTTTCAAGATTCATCTCTGCTATCCTTTTTATACTTATCTTCTTTAGGCTTATTACGTCCTTCTATCTGCTTAAATAAGTCTTCTATACGAGAAACTTCTGCCAACTGATGATCAAATTCAAATGTAAAAATAGGTGCTTTAAACCACCCTTCACTCTGCTTACAATGATTTTGAAGATAGGCACCAACCTTGCGTAGTTGTCGCAAGGCCTCTCCTTGCTCCTTCTCATTTAAAAAAGAAGTATCCAGATAGACTTTTGCATTTGAGCGTCCCTTAGAACACTTCACATCAACAACGCTTAAGGCATTGATACGTTCATCATTTAAAGAGGCAAAAGCTTCAGGTAAAAGCTCTTTAAGTACAGACTCTACTCTGTGCCTTTTAATCTCTTCATGGGTCATCTTACATACTCACCTGTTCTTCAACATCTTTATACGTTTCAATCACATCACCTTCTTTAATATCATTAAAGTTTGCGAGCATAATTCCACACTCATATCCATTTTTCACTTCTTTAGCATCTTCGTTAAAACGTTTAAGTGAAGAGATAGTACTTTCATATACAACCACACCATCACGAATAAGTCTTGCTTTGGAGTTTCTAGTAATGAATCCATCAGAAACTTTACATCCTGCAATAGTTCCTACCTTCGCAACAATAAATGTCTCTCTTACCTCTGCTTGCCCTGTAACTTCTTCGCTAATCACTGGACTCATCATACCTCCAAGAAGTGCTCTAACATCATCGAGTAAATCATAAATGATAGAGTAAGAGCGAATCTCAATGCCAAGTTCTTTGGCTTTTTTCTTAACCGCACCTGTTGGACGGACGTTAAACCCAAGTACAACTGCGTGTTCAGAAGCATCAGCGAGTGTCAAGTCACTCTCAGTAACCCCACCAACACCTTCATGAATAATATTGACTTTAACTTCTTCATTTCTTAATTTCTCTAAAGAACCTTTAATGGCTTCAAGAGAACCTTGTACATCTGCTTTAATAATAATAGGAAGTGCTTTTAACTGACCCTCAGCAATAAGTGCAGAAAGGTCATCTAAGTTTGCTTTTGTACTACGAGATAGTTGTTTAGCGCGCGAGAACTCTGCTCTTTTGTCTGCAAGTTCACGTACTTCTTTGTCTGTAGCCATAACAACCAGTTCTTCACCCGCTCCTGGTACAGCATTAAGCCCTACAATAGATGCTGGTGTTGATGGACCTATTTCTTTTACATAAGACCCATCATCAAGTTTAATGGCCTTAATCCGTCCATAAGTTTTACCAACAATAACATTATCGCCCACTTTAAGTGTACCATTTTGGATGATTACATTGGCAACAGGACCAAAACCTTTTTCAATGAAAGCTTCTACTACAACTGCTTTAGCATCTCTAGTAACATCTGCTTTAAGCTCTAGTACTTCAGCTGTTAACAAGATAGTCTCAAGTAAGGCATCTATACCTAAGCCTGAATGCGCGGAAACAGGTACAAACTCATACTCTCCACCCCAATCTACTGAAAGGACATCTAGCTCAGACAATTGAGATTTTACATTGTCAGGGTTTGCGGATTCTTTATCCATCTTGTTGACTGCAATAATCATCGGAACATCTGCAGCTTTTGTATGTGAAATGGCTTCTTTGGTCTGAGGCATCACACCATCATCAGCTGCTACCACAATAATAACAATATCTGTTGCTTGTGCACCACGTACTCTCATAGCAGTAAATGCTTCATGTCCTGGCGTATCAACAAAAGTGATTTTTTTGCCATTTTTTTCTACCTGGTAGGCACCAACATGTTGAGTAATCCCCCCTACTTCTTTGTCTGCTACTTTAGAGGTTCTGATTCTATCCAATAATGATGTTTTACCATGGTCAACATGCCCCATAATGGTAATTACAGGTGCTCTTTCAGTCGCATTTGTATCTTCAATTGCATCATAAGCATCAGAGTAATCTAACTCATCAAGAGGATTTATGGTTGTCACTTCTACTTCAAATTCTTCCGCAAGAATTTCTATTTCGTCTTTAGAAAGGAAGTCATTTTTAGTGACCATCATACCAAGAGCAAATAGAACAGAAATCACTTCACTCATCGTACGATTTATTTTTTCAGCGAACTCATACACTCTTACATTTTCAGGAATTTCAATAGACGTGACAATTTCTGTATTTTCTTCTCTTAGATATTTCTTACGTTTTCCACCACGTTTTAGTGAACGTCTCTGCTGTGGACGGAAAGGTTGTCTACCTCTAGTAGGTCCACCATTTGCCGCTTCTCTTTTTTTAGCTTCTTCTTTACGTTTTTGCTCTTGACGCATCATAGTTTCATAAATATTTTTATCGGAGAAGTCTAAAAGAACGACCTCTTCTCCACCAAATCCACTGTCTATATCACCAGACATACTGTCATGGTTGAAAATGTCTATTCTTGTACCAGATTCTTTGGCATGTGCTATTTTTTTAGGTTTCTTTTTCCCTACGTATGGTTCATAGTTTGAAGCACCTAAAGAAATTCTTGTACCTGCTCTTACAGGGGCAGGTTTTGCTTTTCTTACAATTTTAATACCTGTACGAGAGAGTAGTCTTCTCTTGGGTTGTGCTTCTTTACTTTCACCCTCTGTAATTGCTTCATTAGATTCAACTTTTTTAGAAGAAACTGAAATTCCTTTACGCTTTTTAACCTCTTTAGCTACAACTTTTTCTACTATCTTTTCAGCAACTTCTTTTGCTTCTTCTTTGGATACTTCAGTAGGTACTTCTGCTGTTTCAACAGGAGTAGTTTCCACATTTTCTGCTTCCGATTCTTCTACTTTAATATCTTCTGTTCGCACTTCTACTTTAGGTGTTTCTATTGTAGTGGGTGTTTCTTCCGTCACTCCTACTGGTGTGTTAGCAACTTTTCTCACTTTTTTCTTTACTACAGTGATATTAGGTTTACTTCCTGGCTTTGTGAAGCTTTTTGGCAAAGTTCCACTAATAGCATAATCTACAAGGATACCTGCATCTTGCATGCTGATAGTACTGTTGGCTGCTTTTACATCAAACCCTAATTCTTTGGCTTTGTCTAGCAATTCACCGTTTGATAATCCCGCTTCATCTGCTATCTCTTGGATTTTAACTTTATCCATGCTTATTTAACTCCTTTAATATACTACGACGGATCGTATGTGTTGTCTTTACTAGACAAGGTTCTAACTAAGGCCGTGAATTGTGCTTCATCTTGTTTGAAACGTTTCACTAAACCTCTTATTTTTTTTTCACTTGCACTACAAATATCACAAATATAAAAACTTCTACCCATACCGTTGGATGCAATAACATCTTTACCTTTTTGCTTTAGCCTGATTAAAGTATTTTGAGGATGTTTACTCCGACAAGCGAGACACATACGTATAGGTTGCAATTTTTTCATGCGTATTATACCAAAAAGAGATTAAGCATACAGCTTAATTTCTAGTTGTTACTCCTGTGTTGTCTAAAGTAAGTGTAAAAACCCTAAAATGTGGGAAACGAGACTGTAAGACTGCTGCCATTTTATCTGCATCTTTATCGTATACAAGGTTAAAAAAAGTAGAGCCTGAACCAGAGAGTGTAGACATAAGTGCACCATTTCTAAGTGCTACTTTTTGCAAATCAAACAGTTCTGGAATCATTTTCATACGCCTTGCTTGATGTAATTTATCTTTAGAAGCTATACGCAATAAATCCCAAGACTCTGTCATAAACAATGCCGTCATATAAGAAGACCTTGAAAGTGAATACACTGTTTCTTCTTTTTTATACATTTTAGGCAAAACAGTACGTGACTTAGCTGTAGAAGTGGTACGATTAGGCACAACCACCACAGCTCTCAAATACTCAGGCATACGTCTTTTTTTGCTGTAAACCCTGCCCTCCTCCACACAAGAGACATTAAATCCACCCATCACAGCAGAAGTAATATTATCAGGATGATGTTCATAGCAAAGTGCATGATTGAGTATTTCTCTTTTATTGTATTTTACATGGGCTACCGTATATGCACCTGCCAAGGCAGCAACAATGACAGCAGAAGAAGAGCCAAGTCCTCGTGAAATAGGGATACGGTTATGAAATTCAAACCTAAAACTTTCTTCTTTTCCTGAGAGTCTCTTAAAGTTTTCATTAAATACACTCAAAAAAAGAGAATTTTTCTTTATTTTTGGATTTTCTGCCCCCTCACCATGGGTGGAAATACTCAAAAACTTTGATGGCTTTATAGTAATTTCATTTCTTAAATCTACAGCCAATCCCAAAGTGTCAAAACCTGGTCCTAGATTTGCAGATGTGGCAGGTACGCTTACAAACATAATATAATTCTTTCACTACACAGCTGGTAATATATATTCAGGGGTTGATTCTTCATCCAATATAAGATTATGAATACTCTGAGGTAAGGTAAAAATTACTTTCACTGGCTGTGCATATTTTTTTGTTATTATAGTCTCTTTTTCCTTGATAAAATAGAGATTTCCTATGGCTTTAATAGCTTCTCCTCCATTTAATGCAAAACCACTACATCCTTGACAAGGTATACCTCTCAAAATCTCAATAGTCTTCAACATAATATAGGTAAGTTTTATAGCCATATAAGAGCCTGGACCTCTGGTATAAATAATGTTTGACACATCATAATTATCCAAATATTTGCTAAGTAAAGGTAAAAGTATCTCAGAGGTTTTTAACTCACTAGAAATACTGTCAATCAATTTTCCCTCTTCATATAAGCCCAAAATTATTGGGGAAGAGATAGAAATAATAAGGAGTTCATATTTAGACGAAAGCTTTTGCAAATGCTCTACCTTGCAAAGATTCTATGGCTACAAAATCATAGTTATTAGCGTCCAAGAGTAATTTACTGGTCAGTTGATAATTTAAACTATGGCCACCTGCAAAAGATTCATATTTTGCCAATATATTATGTCCCGATACCATCATGTCACCCATAGCATCTAAGATTTTATGTCTTGCAAACTCATTGTCAAAACGTAAACCTTCAGGATTAAGTACTTTATGGTCATCTAAACCTATAACATTTTGCAAAGTTGCACCAAGGGCTAAATTTTGACTTTGTAAATATTGGATATCTTTGGCAAACCCAAAAGTTCTTGCTCTTGCAATTTCTTCTATGAAATTTTTTGTACTAAAGGAAAAATGTGATTTTTGTTCCCCAATGACAGGATGTTCAAAGTTTATATGAAAATTAAATTCTGCTGTATCATGTGGGACTAAACGTACAAATTTATCGCCATCCCTTACTTCAACAGTCTTTTTAAGAGAAATAACTTTTTTAGGAGCATCCTGTTCTTCTATGCCTGCTTCATCAAGTAAAAGACAAAAAGAAATCGCTGAACCATCCATGATAGGCATTTCATTACCATCTACAATCACACGCATATTGTCTATGCCGTAAGCATACACGGCTGAGAGAAAATGTTCTATAGTAGAAATAGACCCTTTTTCATTTCCTATGACCGTTGCCATGCGTGTATTGATAACAGCTTGAGGAGAAAGAGGTATGCTTATGGCAAGGTCTTCACGGTAAAATACTATACCTGCATCTTCACCCAAAGGCTCAAGTCTTAACTTAATAGGTATACCTTTATGTAGTCCAATACCAACTACTTCTACAGGTTTTTTAAGTGTTCTTTGCTGCATACTTTCTCCTCTCAAACTATTTTATTGATAATATTATACTATAATTCTTTTTTATTGCAAAGTATCGGCTTCTTTCCAAATTAAAATAGGATTCTTTGAATTTGTTTTATGCTCGTAATGGGGGATATTATACTCATCTTGTCCACCTTTTATATTTTTATTATATCAGGTTGACACAGATTTCTGAACACTCCAAGTCTTAGCAATATCTTTGTATAAAAATATATCTGCCTCTCGTCTATTTGATTTTAGTGAATTTTTAGGATGTTGGAATCTCTATTTCGTGATTTAGGTTTTAGACAGGCATTGCATTTTTTAGAAAAATACTGTCTTCCCCATTTTAGGAGCCTTAAAGGGTTAAGGTGCGGCACAAATCATTGCGAGTCTTTAACTCAAAATTAGACTTCTGATGCAAATGATTTTTCATCTCTAGGGTGTCTAAAGGTTTGCTATAGTAGTACCCTTGTACATTTAAACAGCCTTGGGCAAGTAAAAAATCCCTTTGTGCCTTCGTCTCTACACCTTCAGCTAGTAAACTTAAATGCATATTCTGGGCAAGTATAATCATCGTATTAACAATAGCTACAGCATCCTTATTCTTGGGGATATCTGCTATAAAAGACTTATCTATCTTTAATTTGTCAATAGGCAAACGTTTCAAATGAGACAAAGAAGAGTACCCTGTACCAAAATCATCAATAGCAATAGAGATACCCATATCATGTAAGGCTT
>CAZEUM010000040.1:0-8415 GCA_964514765.1 uncultured Sulfurovum sp. | reverse complement strand
ATAATCAAAATCATACACATATAAGGGTGTACCATATTTATCTGCCAAAACTTTTATATCAATACCCTTTGTTTCACTACTCATCTCTATTATCCTAACTCTATTTTAAGGGGATTTTATCTAAATGTTGATTAAAAGGCACAGTTTATAACGATAAAGGGGCTTTACTAGCACTTTTAAGCTATCTTTTTCTCATCAGTAAAATAGATATATATTGCATAAAACCATAATAAAATAATAGGTAAAACTAGCCCAAATTCAGGTGAAAGTGCTCCATTAATCGTCATACGACCCAAACCAAAAAGGATACCCCATGCAATAAAAGTAGCTGCTAAAGAAAATGCGACTACTGCTCCTACATTTATCATCCTAGCATGAAAAGGAAGTTTAAAAAATAAGATTAAGACAAAGGCTAAAGAAAAAAGAGGTACTAAAACTTTATCATACATGACTGCACGTATCATATCTGAATTTAGTCCTTGTTTTCCAAGTAGTTTCCAAGTGTTATAGCCGTCAAGAATATTCATAGATCTACCTACATAAAGAGACTCTATAATTTTTGGTTTGTATCCTATCAAGGTTTCTATGGTCTTCTTATGTTCAAGTGTATATCTCTGCAGTTCATTGTTCTTATAAATATGCATTTTTAACATCGCATCTTGTGCTATCCATTTCTCACCATCAAACGTGGCTAAGGGTGATTTAATGGTATAACGTACTTGATTTCCTTCTACTTTAAAAATGGTGATATTATGGATTTTTTTTGCAAGGGGGTCAAGTACATCTATATACACGAAAGTATCATTATATTTAAAAAAAAGGTCTTTTGCATCATAAGCAGTAATCTCATTTTTCAACAAAAAATGTGCTTTATCTTTTGCATAAGAAAAAGAAGTCGTATGCAAGAACATAAAAATAGCGTAAGTCAAAGTTGCCACAGTAAAAAGAGGAAGTAAAAGTCTTTTTTTATTATAACCAAAGGCATGTAATGCACCCATGGTATTTTGCTTCACAAGTGCCAACTTTGTCATAATTAAGCCAAAGACAATTGCTAATGGGTACAGCAAAGATAAAGCCTCTTGCCACATATAAAAAATATATAATATTTTATAGTTAACCCCAACATCAAGACTTTGTATCTTTTGAAAATAATCAATCGAAGCAAAAGCAAGAGAAAGACCAAACAGTATGGCAAGTAAATTTTTAAGGTAAAGTATTGACAGATATCTAAAATAAAGCGCTGGGAAGAAAAGACTCATAACACTAAGTTTTCTATAGATTTCAAAGTATATTTTGAACGTACTTCATTGAGGGTATTACTTAACAATGCTTCACAGGCATCAGAAACATGTGCTACTAATACTTTTAGATACTTCTCTTCCTCTTTGGAAAAATCATGCAATACATAGTCTGCTACTTGAGACTTATGTTCTGGTTTTCCTACCCCTATTCGTACCCGAATATACTCTTTTGTAAGCTGTGAATCTATAGATCTTAAACCATTATGCCCACCATGACCTCCACCTTTTTTAAAACGTACAGCCCCAAAAGGAAGATCTATATCATCATGTATAACAATCACATCTTCTAATTCAATTTTAAAAAAATGTTTTACAGGCTGTACAGAATTACCAGAAAGGTTCATAAATGTTGTAGGTTTTAAAAAAAATGAAGAAGCGGAGCGGTAAAGTAGCCCTTGAAAAGAAGTTTTGGAAATATTTCTAGCTAAAAAACGATCAACGAGGTTGTCAATCGTTTTAAAACCTATATTATGACGTGTATTTTCGTATTGTGATCCTGGATTACCTAGACCTACAAAAAGTGTCATAATATTTTTACTTATTTGGCTTTAATTACACCACAGACAGCAACATCTGGTCTATCCATCATTCTACATTTAGCAGGCACTGTAAGATCTCTTACAAGAATTGCCTCATCTCTTTCTAAAGGCTCAACATCAATATCAAAATTTACTGGCATATCTTCAATAGCCCCTCTTAATTTTAATCTTTTTTTAGACAATACAAGTACACCTTTGTTTTTAAGACCTACAGGTGTGCCATGCATTATAACAGGCACAAGAAAGTTTGTTACTTGACCAGGAACTGCTACTCTTAAATCTACGTGCAATACATCACCATTTACTGGGTGTAGTTGATATTCTTGGATAAATACATTGATTTCTTTGTCGCCAACTTTAACTGGGAATGCAAGTGCTTCTTTGTTTCTCGCTGTTCTTACAAATTCTCCACGTTTAAATGCTGCATTGATGTTTTCAACGCCATTTGCATAAATGTTTGCGATTAGATAACCATCTCTTTTAAGCTTCTTTGCATTCACTTTACCGATACTCTCTCTAACGATACCTTCTAACATATTTGTCCTTTGTTATTATAAATTCTCCTTAATTCATATCATTTAAGATTGGAATTTTAGAGACGCGAATTATACCCAATTTGTATTAAACTACTCTTGTTCATCCTTAAAGGCAAATACATCCATCTTTGTATCTTCTGCATATGGATCAACAATAGCACCTTTACCAACACCTTGCATTTTAAGTTTAAGGTCAGCTGGATTTGTAGCATACTCTAAAGCTGTTTTATCTGTAATTTCACATTTTCTTAAAAGGTCAATTAAGGCCTGATCAAAGGTCTGCGTACCATAGATTTCTTTACCCTCAAAAAGTGCATCAGGGATTTCAGCATCTCTGTTTTCCATAATAAGTTGCTCGATTCTTGAGGTCTTTTTAAGAATCTCTATGCCTGCGACCCTTCCTCCAGATATACTAGGTAACAATCTTTGTGAAATAACACCTTCAAGTACAGAAGCCAAAGACATACGAATTCTATTTTGTTCTTCGTTACCAAACATACCGACAATTCTATCTATTGTCTCTTTTGCATCAAGTGTATGCAAGGTTGAGAACACAAGGTGACCCGTATTAGCAGCATGGAGCGCAATATCGATGGTCTCCAAGTCTCTCATTTCCCCAACAAGTATAATGTCTGGGTCTTCCCTGAGAGCAGCTCTGAGTGCATCAGAAAAAGAGTGTGCATCTTGACCAATACCTCTTTGATTTATCAAGCAACCTTTGTCTTTATGCACAAATTCTATAGGATCTTCAACGGTAATAATATGCTTTTTTTCATTGGTGTTAATTTGGTCTAAAATGGCAGCAAGTGTGGTTGATTTACCTGAACCTGTAACGCCTGTCACCAAAACCAAGCCTCTTTGAATTTCAGTAAAGGTTTTAATGACTGGGGGTAAATTCAATTCATCAAGCGTCAATATTTTTACAGGAATAATACGAAAAACTGCTGACAATCCATCCATCTGATAAAAGAAATTAACACGAAACCTATTTTCTTCTCCCAATACATAAGAGAAGTCCAAATTTCTATCTGTCTTAAGCTTCTCATATTGATCAGCTGTCATAATTTCTTCTGCAAGTTTATTTAGCATCTGCGCACTGAGTGCATCTTTCCCTAATACCTTCAATATACCATGAATACGTAACCTTACCTGTGAGCCACTTTTAAGGTGAAGGTCAGATCCACTGTGACTAATCAATGCTCTAAGATAAAGTTTAAGTTTTTCTTCCATTTAGCCAGGCTCCTATGTATTGGTTATTTTAAACTGTCTAACATCTCTTTAAATGCTTTTTCAAAAGCTTCTAAACCCTCTTTTAAGAGTTGTGCATACACTTCATCCATATCAAATCCATTGTCTGATAATTTGCTAAAGTAGCCATTGATATCAGACTCTTCCAAAGGAAACTTTGGTTGTGTTACTTTGCTTGAAATATATGATTCTATTGTAGCTAAAGGAGCAGTATTCACAGAGTGAGGAGCTAACAATTCTCGCATGTAGTAATCAGCAGGTAGAGTATCACCTTTTACGCCTGTACTTGCAAAAAGTGTGCGTATGCTTGGTGTATGGTTACTTTCAATGAGATTATAGATTTTTGCAGCATTGTAGTAGCCTGTTTTTGCCACAGTAATACCTTCTTTTTCAAGATCTCCATCCAATAACCTATCAAAACGACTCACAAATACAGAAATAACTGCTTCAACCCGTCCTCCCCCAGATGCTTCGAAGCTCTCCATGCCTTTTTTCATGGCTTTAAGACACTTTTGTGCCTGTTTAGGTGAAAAAACAAGTGTTGCATTTACAGAGATACCATTACACAAAAGTTCTGTCATTGCTACATATCCTGCTTCTGTTGCAGGTATTTTTATCATTACATTTGGCTCACCTATGGCAGCAAAAAGTCTTTTCCCCTCATCAATGCTCTCTTGGGTGTCATTAGAGAGAAAAGGGTCTACCTCTATAGAAATATAGCCATCATTCCCTTCATGATACGATGCTCTTAATGCCTGTGCTGCCATACGGATATCATCGATGGCAAGAGCCTCATACTTCTCTTTAGGGCTTTTTCCACTTAGTGTTGCCAACCGTTCTTTATACGCAGGAGATGTCCTAATAGCAGAAGCAAATATTGAGGGGTTGCTTGTTGCACCATTAATTGTCCCATTTTCTATTAGTTTTGAAAACTCATTTTTCAAATAATCTCTCTCAACAAAGTCTAACCATAAAGAGAAATTTATGTCTCTATTTACCATCTTTTACTCCTTATATTTCCATACAAATTCAGTCCATTTACCTGTATCGCTAGGCTTTTGTACTGCTTTCTCCAATTGAGAAAGAAAATTTTTTCTTTCAACTATTTGGGCACCTAAACTGATTAGATGATTAGTTTTCATTTGACAGTCTATAAAATCATATCCTCTACTGCCTAAAACGTCACTTAGTGCTTTAAAAGCTACTTTGGATGCATCGGACACCAAAGAGAACATGGACTCTCCAAAAAAAGCTTTCCCCAAGGCTACACCATATAGCCCACCTACAAGTTTCTCATCTAGATATGCTTCTACACTATGTGCACACCCTTCATCATGTAGTTTCACATATGCTTCTTTAATTTCTGATACTATCCATGTATCTTCTTGTTCTTCACGTAGCACCGAAGCACAGGAGTCGACGACTTCGGAAAAGTGCCTATCAAAAGTAACAGAAAACTTTCCAGAACGCAATACCCTTTTAAAAGATTTACGAAGATGAAATTTATGGGGGTAAAGTAATAGTCGTGGGTTTGGAGACCACCAAAGAATGGGGTCTCCTTTGGTAAACCAAGGGAATATTCCATTTTTATATGCAAGCAAGAGTCTCTCCGAGGAAAGGTCGCCACCATAGGCAAGCAGACCATCCTCTTGTGCATAATACGGATTAGGAAAATCAAGAAAATATTGACTTAGTCGTGGTACAAAAAATGCATCTTCCATTCTTGCTCTATTTTGCAGCAAACTCAAATGTCAAGGTGTCATTTTTATAGCCTACTTTTACCAAACCACCTTTTTTAAGTTTACCAAACAATATTTCGTCTGTCAATCCTTCTTTCACCTTTTCATCAATCACACGTGCAATATGTCTTGCACCATAACGCTTATCGTGCCCAGTTTCTGCTAGGTACTCTTTTGCTTTTTTGTTTACTTTTACCGTCACACCTTTAGACTTAAGTAATACATTTAACTTGTCTACTTCTCTATTGACAATAGTCACTAACTCTTTCAACCCAAGGGTATTAAACTCTATTGTAGCACTCAAACGGTTTCTAAATTCAGGAGAGAAAAATGCTGCAAGGGCTTTATCTGTTTTCATAGAAGTGTCTTTATGGAAGCCCATAACATTGGCTTCTTTTGTACCAATGTTAGAAGTCATAATCAAAATTACATTTTTAAAGTCAGATACCACACCATTGTTATCTGTTAACTTCGCAGCATCCATCACTTGAAGCAAAATATTAATAATGTCAGGATGTGCCTTTTCAACCTCATCAAGTAACAATACAGTATGAGGATGTTTTTTAATCATTTCGGTAAGCAATCCACCCTGCTCATAGCCTACATACCCTGGAGGTGCACCTACTAAACGTGAGATGGCATGAGGTTCCATGTATTCACTCATGTCTAGCCTCTCAAAATGTACATGTAAGGTTTTAGCTAATTGTGTAGCCAAAGCTGTTTTGCCCACACCTGTGGGCCCCACAAACAAAAAACTACCTATAGGTCTATTGTCACCATTAAGACCTGCATACGAACGTTTAATGGCTGTTGACAACGCAGCTATAGCTTGTTTTTGACCTATAATATGTGAAGATATGTCTTCTTCAAGCATTTTAAGTTTTTTAGTATCATCTGTACCTATAACTGTAGATGGAAGTTTCAAGCTTTTAGCCACACTTGCTTCAATATCTGAAGCATTTACTGTCACACCTTCTTTGCCTCGAAGCATACAGTGTGCACCCACTTCATCGATGATATCCATTGCTTTGTCAGGTAAAAACCTGTCATGAAGGTACTTTACAGAAAGATTAATAGCTGATTGTAATGCCCCATCTGTAAATTTAATGTTATGGTAATCTTCATACTTATGCTGAATACCTTTTAAGATAACAAAGGTGTCTTTCACGCTTGGTTCTTCTACATCTACTTTGGCAAACCTACGGCTTAATGCTTTGTCTTTGTCAAAAAAGTTTCTATACTCTGCATAGGTTGTGGCCCCTATGCACTTTAAATCACCACGGGCAAGTGCTGGTTTAAGTAAGTTTGAGGCATCCATACTTCCCCCAGATGTTGCACCTGCTCCCACCATAGTATGTATCTCATCTATGAACATAATGGCATCTTTTTGTGCCGTAAGCTCTTTAATAATACCTTTAAGACGTTTTTCAAAATCACCCCTATACTTAGTGCCTGCTACCAAAGCACCCATATCTAGGGCATATACTTTAGATTTTTTAAGTATCTCAGGGACAGTACCCTCAGAGATATTCAGTGCCAAACCTTCTGCAATAGCTGTTTTACCCACGCCTGGTTCACCCACAAGCAAAGGATTATTCTTCTTGCGACGACAAAGTGTCTGCATCACACGTTCTATCTCGTCTACACGACCTACCACAGGGTCTATTTTCCCTGTTTTAGCAAGGGCTACAAGTTCTATTGTAAATTTGTCAAGAAGTGTTTCTTCTTTTTTCTCACCTTCTGCTTCAGTACCCACTTTATCACTGCGATGAGAGATGACTTCAAGTACATCTACACGGGCAATACCCTCTTTTTTCATCAAATACACAGCATAGGAATGTTCTTGCATAAAAATAGCAGCAATCATATCACCAATGTTTGCCTCCGTTCTTCCTGCTGAATGGATATGCGTCATCATATCGTTAATGGCTCTTGAAAGGGCTACAGTCTCAAAAGGTTCTACTGCCTCTTTTAAAGAAGGTATCGTTTTTGTAATATGTGCAACAATACCCAACTTCAGTCTCTCAAGGTCAGCATCAAGTATGGAAAATATCTCTTGCCCTGATTCAGAATTCACCATAGACAAAAAGACATGTTCTACAGTAAGGTATTCATGTCTATTCTCTTTGGCATACCCTACAGCTTGTTTAAAAACGTCATTCAGTGTTATACTAATCATGCCAGTCCTTTAAATATTTTCTTCAATTGTGGCAAGTAAAGGAAATTCGTTTTGCTTTGCACGTTGCTTTACTTGCTGTGCTTTGGTTTGTGCTATCTCAAAACTATATACACCACAAATTGCCTTTTCGTAGTCATGTATCTGTAACATAATCTTCTCTGCTTGCGTATAATTCATATGAAATACACTTGTCAATATTTCTATAACAAAGTCCATACTTGTATAATCATCATTATGTAACAATACTTTATACATTTTAGGTTCTTCTACTTCTAGGGCAAATTCTAATTCTTCTTCAAACTTTGGCATTTTGTGATACAATCCTAATCTATTTATTATTTTACTATTATACATAAAAATTGGAGATTTTCAAGTGCAATCACTCTTTATCACCGCAACAGGTACAAATATAGGCAAAACCTACACGACTGTAAAACTTATAGAAGCTCTGGCTTCCAAAGGTTTAGCCGTAGGTGTCTACAAACCCATCGAAACAGGGGTCATCAATGACAACCCTCTTGATGCTACTATACTACTTGAAACTTGTAAAAAGGTTAATGAAAATTTTAAAGGCTTAGATACTTCAGATATCACTGCTTATACTTTTACCCTTCCAGCCGCTCCTTTTTGTGCAGACACAGAACAAACTATACACATAGACAAGATTATAGAAAAATACCACGCACTCTTAAAACTATGTGATATTTTACTAGTTGAAGGTGCAGGGGGGCTCCATGTGCCTATAACAAAAGACTTCCACGTCATAGACCTCATCGAAAAATTAAACATCAAAACCCTTCTTGTAACCCCAAGTCGTTTAGGCTGCATTAATGATACACTACTCTCCATAGAAGCATTAAAGTCATGCAACAT
>CAZEUM010000039.1:0-8558 GCA_964514765.1 uncultured Sulfurovum sp. | reverse complement strand
AACTCCTTACCTTTTGACAAAATATTGTATCGTGAAGATATAGAAGGTTCTCGTGCACATGCATTTATGCTTTGTGAACAAAAAATCATAAGTAAAGATGACTATGGAAAAATAGAAAGAGGTTTAGTAGAGATACTAGTAGAGGTAGAATCTGGGGTATTTTTACTAGATGGGGATGATGAAGATATTCATATGGCTATAGAAGGTAGACTCACTGAAAAAGTGGGTGATGCTGGTAAACGTTTACATACAGCGCGTTCTCGTAATGATCAAGTAGCACTTGACTTTAGACTTTATGTACAAAACAATACCAAAGCTATAGCAGGGTTATTGTTAGAAAATATAACAACTCTTCTAACTGTAGCAGAAGAACATAGCAAAACAATGCTTCCTGGTATGACACATCTACAACATGCACAACCAATCAATTTCGGGTACCATATGTTAGCATATGCCAGTATGTTTAAGCGTGACCATGAGCGTTTTATGAGCTCTTTTGAGCGTAATAACTACTCACCCATAGGGTGTGCAGCCCTAGCAGGTACGCCACACAATATAGATAGACAAATCACTTCTGATAAATTGGGTTTTACGGCACCTACATTAAATTGTTTAGACACAGTGAGCGACCGTGACTTTGCCTTGGAGATACTCTTTAACATTAGCACAATGATGATGCATATGAGTCGTTTGAGTGAAGAACTCATCTTGTGGTCTGCTGCTGAGTTTAGGTGGGTGACTCTTTCTGACCGTCATGCCACAGGTTCTTCAATTATGCCACAAAAGAAAAACCCTGACATCCCAGAACTACTACGTGCCAAGACAGGACGTGTGAACGGTAACCTTGTGGCATTACTTACAGTGATGAAAGGTTTACCACTTGCCTACAACAAAGACATGCAAGAGGACAAAGAAGGGGTGTTTGATTCTGTAAGAACAGCAATACTTTCTCTACAAGTACTAGAAGAGATGATAGCAGACATGACGGTAAATGTAGAGCAGATGGAAAAATCATGTATGATAGGACATTTATCTGCTACTGATTTGGCTGACTATCTTGTAAAAGAAGCAGGTCTTCCTTTCCGTGATGCCTATCACATTACAGGTGACGTGGTAAACTTAGCAGAGAAGAAAGGCTTAGATATTTCTGAACTTTCCTTAGAAGACTTACAGAGTATAGATGAGCGTATAGGTGAGGGTGTAATAGCATTGCTAGACAACCGTGCTTCTATGAATGCTAGGGTGTCTGAGGGTGGTACGGCTACTGTTAGGACTTTGGAGCAGGTTGAGGGGTTAAAAAGGTGGTTGAATAATGAAAATTAGGTATCTTATTACCCCACTAAGTGAATACCACAAGAAGAGCTAGATACACTTATCAAAAGGAATGGCGTTTGTGAGTCGAATCTGCCTTTGTTTATTTGTAAAAACATAACCTTTTGACATACTTTTTCCTCATTTTAATCTATAAACAATGCCTTCTCATCTACATTAGGAATACGGCAAGACTGCATTTTCCCAAATATCTTATAACGGTATTTGGCAATGAAATCATAGATAGCATCTCTTATAAATGTAGGAATGATATAAAATATATTTACAATAGTCCATGCACCTCCTAAAGAGTGAAGTATACGTAGGATGGCGGTAGATTTGTAGTAGAGTGTGCCATTTTCATAAAATATAATACTATCAATATTTGCTGAAATGCCCAATGATTTGACAAATTTTCCTTGTATAGGGCTGTACTTAAAAGACTTTTTTTTGTCTATTTTTATAAGAAAATTGATGGACTTATTGCAAAAAATACAGATACCATCAAATATAATAACCCTTGTTATCTCTGCCATTTTATAGCTGTTCCTTTTTCATCATTTTTTTGGGTGTTAAAGGCACAAAATAGCCTATAATTAAAAGCAAAAGACCAACCACTATAAATGATATGATACGCTCAAAAGTTCCTGAATTTGCTAGCTCTACAAAGAAAAGTTTGAGTACTACTGTAATGAGTAACCCAAAGCCTGATAGCCATAATATATGATTAAAATAACGCTTAGAAAGTAACATTAAAGCAATGGCGATACTACTCCATAGCAAAGAGAGTCTTGTTTGAAAATACTCACTATGCCATAATGCCTGCATGGTATAGGGTACATCTTGATAGGCATGTACGGCTCTTGCACCTGCATGGTCTATGTGTTCTACCAAATGTAAGTGCAAAGGAAGAGCTACTACTGGCAAAGCAAAAACCCAGGTTTCTGTGAAAAACCTAAACCCTCCACTATATCTTCAAGGCCTTTGATTTTACTATGTAATATAAAGACCCAAAAGCCTAAGATAATTATCAATAATTCTAAGGTGTTCATAAGCTATCCTTTGTTTTTTCGCGTTTTATAAAAACCCTTATTAAAATATACAATCCAAATGCAGCTACAATGTGTTTAAGTGAATGACCAGAAATAAAACCCAATATATTATATATAGACTCATCATAATACTCAAACAGTTTTGCTAACATATATGCGCCTAAAAGATACCAATAGCCTTGTTGTAGTGTATAAACAGATTTAAATTTCATAAGTAATAGTGGGATAACAATCATAGGAAAAACCTGCACAAAAACATAAATACGTAAGTCTCCCTCTCCTATTGACTCAGTATATGCCCAATATAAAACCGAAAAAATGCCTATAAACAAAAGAGGGTATAGCAATTTTTTAGCACTATTTATGCTTAAAAACTCTGCAATAACAATAGCCAAAAGAGACATAAATGCAATTACCATTGGTAGTCTGTCCCATATGAGCGTATAGTTATTTGGTTCTAAATGATAATATATAGAGCCAAATGCCACTAAACTTATAGCAAGAAAAAAAAGAAAATAAACATGCTTTATTCTCGTATCGTACAGCATACTTTTTTGTTTTATTAGCTGAGTTAAAGCATATACTCCCACAAATAAAAAAGGAAAATTTGAGACTACATTCCAAAAGTTTGGTACATCAAACACTGTTCTTACATCTGAAAACTGATGATATGTTTCGTTCTGTGCTATAAGGTCTAGTAGACTAAGCCCTATAATCAATGCTATTGCTATCAAGCTTAGCGATGCTAAAGGATGACGCTCAAGCATCACTAAGCTCCTTCGCCACTTTCTTAGCGCCTTTAAAATCTGCCTTTCCAGTACCAAGCCTAGGCAACACTTCTACTTTAAAATACTCTGAAGGTACAAAAAGAGGATTTATTTCTAAGGTTTTTATTTTCTCTTTAAGTTCGGCTATTTCCATATCTCCCTCTAGTAACAATATAAGCTTCTCTCCTTTTTTAACATCAGGTAAAGCAGAAACAGAAACCTGTTCATCATCTCCCAAAACCTTAGCTATTTGAGACTCTACAATACCTAAACTTACCATCTCTCCAGCTACTTTAGCAAAACGACTATAACGGTCTACTATGGTCAAGAAACCATCTTCATCTAAGCGTCCTTTGTCTCCTGTGATGTACCAGCGTATGCCGTTTAGTTCTTTTATCACGGAAGCAGTCTTCTCTTCATCAGCGATGTAGCCTTTCATGATTTGTGTGCCACCGATGAGTATCATGCCTTCTTCGCCTGTCTTTAACTCTTCAAAACTTTTCGGGTCTACTATCTTGAAAGAGCTTCCTGGTACGGGTAGTCCTACTGTGCCTACCTTATGTCCAGTTTGTACTTTCCAAGAGTCTTGTATGAGTACGTCTGGTATGTTTATGGAGGCTACTGGTGTGGTCTCTGTTGCACCATAACCCTCATATATCTCATGTCCAAACTTCTTTTTAAAGTCATCTCGTATCTCTTGGGGGAGCTTTTCTGCTCCTGCTATGACCATGCGTAGATGTTTAAACATCAAAGGATTTAGCTTTTTATTGCGTGTGTAGAGTCTAAAAAATGTTGCTGTAGCAAAAAGCATCGTAGCCTCATATTTGGCTGCCATTTTTCCTATGCCAAGACCATCTGTGGGGTCGGGGTGACACACGACGGGTATGCCTTCTATGAGTGGTAATAGTGTTGTCACTGTTAGACCAAAAGAGTGAAAGATGGGGAGAGTGCCAAGCATCACGTCATTGTCATTTGGGTTTATGAGCGTTGTGGCTTGTTTGATATTTCCCATCAAGTTCTTGTGGCTTAGTTCTATGCCTTTAGGTGTGCCCTCAGAACCAGATGAGAAAAGTATGGCTGCTGTGTCTTGTGTGTTTGCACTTTTTACAAAGAGCATACTTAGTAAAGATGCAGGTAGTGCCTTGACTAACAATAGCATCATCAAGCCTTTTAGTTTAGACATCTGGGCTTTTAAATCTTCCAAATAAATCACTTCGATACCTGCTAAAGGTTCTTCCATATCAAAACCTTTGGCTTTGAGTTTTGTAAGAAATTGTTTTGAAGCCACAACGGTAGAAATATTGGCGATTTTAAGAGCATATTTTAAGCTTTCACTGCCAGACGAGTAATTAAGATTCACTACTGTTTTAGCCAGTGAAAGCAAAGCCATGTTTCCTAGTGAGCCACCTACAGCTGTAGGTAAAAGCAAAGCTACATTTTGCGTTTTTTTGACATGTTTTTTAAGCATCCCGGCTATCATAAAAGTAGCTGTTATAAATCTATCTCCACTTACTTCAACACCTGTAGAGTCTGCCATACAAAGCTTAGAGCCTTGTTCTTTGGCTGAAGTTATCCATGCTTTTTGTATGCAAGGTAGGGTTTCTGCATAGTTCTTCCAGCTCCATACAGAGAGGTCAAAAACTGCTTTTTTTACATCCTTAGCTTCAGTATGCACATCAAGTTCTTTTGCGAAGCTAACAGATATGTCCCTACTCTTGTTTCTTTTCATTTTTTGTGAGGCATAAGAGAAATTGTCTTCCCATAAGCCTCTTAGATAAAATGGCACAATAACAGCATTTTCTACCTCTTTAGCAGCGAGCTCAAATCCTCTATGAAATGTACCTAGATGTCCATTACGCGACAAGTGTCCTTCTGGAAAAAGTGCTACCGTCTCAGCACGATTAAGTGCTTCAGTCACCAACAATAAAGCTTGCTTACTTCCTTTACTCGAAATGGGTATAACCCCAAAAAAGTCTAAAAATGGCTTAATGTACCACTTCTCATAATAGCTTCTTTCCATGACAAAACGTATCTGTTTTGGGTATGCCATTTGCAATATTGCCCAGTCTAAAAAAGAAATATGGTTACCCAAAAGAAGCACCCCTTTATCTGCAGGGATGTTTTTGAGTCCATCTACATGTAAACGGTACTTAAACCCTATAAGCATTCGTACCATATAACGCACTAGTGATTGAGGTAGCTTTATAAAGGTATAACCCATCCCTATAAAGGCAATGCTTGCTATAATGTAAAAAAGCCCCACTGCATTCAAATCAAAGTAGCCAAAAAGTGCAGTAAGTAATAAAAATAAAAACATGCTCACATTTTGCATAAAGTTGTTTCCTGCGAGTATTTTTCCTAAGATAGTGGAGGGGGTGGAAAATTGTATTATGGCATTGAGTGGCACCATGAAAAGTCCTGCTGAAAAACCAAATACAAATAATGCTGTACCTAATGTAGTTAATGAAGTTAGATTAGGTATCATGTAAAGGGCTAGAGCTACACCCAATGCACCTATAGGAATAATACCTGTCTCTATGTAGTTTTTACTCACACGTCCAACAAACATAGACCCCATTATCATCCCTAGTCCAGAAAATGCTAGAAGACCTTGTGCTATGACAGTATTGTGAATACCTAAGGTACTTTTTAGATGTTCACCAAAGATGGCTAAGACCACTTGAGAAACTCCCCAAAGCACAGAAAGCCCTAAAATACTTAACCATACTACATCATTTTCTTTAATCACTTTGAGATTGGCTTTTAGATAGTGTAGATTTTTATACTCTTTAGCTTCAAAAGTCATACTCTCATCGACGGCTACAGGCTTAAAGTTTTTCACCAAACGTTTTGCCAAAATATATTCCACTATACTAGCGCCAATGAGCAGATACCCTAGAGGTGCAATGTAAGTCAATATCTCTGAGGGAGTGATACTTCTGTCTTGTAGCAGGTACTCAAAAAATATAGAATAAACCACAGCGCCTAGCAATATAGACACGATAGTCACAGACTGTACCAAGGCATTTGCAGGAGCTAGGTTTTCACTGCCTGTCATTTCTTTGATGAGTCCATACTTTGCAGGAGAATAAATAGCAGATTGGGCTGCTAGGACAAAAGTGAGACCAAACGCTAGCCAAAACCAACCCATGTAGTAAGAAAATAAAATAAGTGTTGTGATACCTATGGCAGCAACTGTAGCATACTCAATGACTTTAACCTTAGGGTATTTGTCTGAAATAAACCCAGCAGGAGAAAAAAGAAAAATGAATGGTAGTAAAATAAGTGCATTTACCATGGCAGTAAGTACGATAAGTTCTGAACCATCATAGGCTTTAAAAATCGTATTTTGCAAGATGATTTTATGCCCCAAATCTGTCATAGCATTCAGAAAGATGATAAAGATATAAGGTGTAAAACCTGAGATTTTAAATAAGGCTTTCATTAGGCATCCTTTTGAATGTTGTTTTGATGGGCTTGGACAGTGTGCATGTTAAATATATAGGGTTTTAGAGTCAGTACTAAGTCAAAAAGAAGTTCATATCGTGCATTGTGTGAGTCTTCATCATCTTTGAGTAGTGTAGCTCCTACTTCATTTTCTTTATTGGCTAGTGTTTTGGCTGCCACTACATAGTCATCTAAAAGTGAGCAGTCAAGACCTAAGTTATTGGCTCGTTCCAAAACTTCTGCTACCTCCACTGGTTTAGGCTTTGAAGGTTGAGGGAGTAGACCTTCTTTTATGTAGTATAGTATGGTTGATTTACTTTCATTGCTTTGAAATGAAAGCTCTTTCATCTTGAGTGGCATGACACATCCTTTAAATTAATAGGCATAGTATGAGGAGTTGACCTACACAAAAACAGACGAAAGCAATCAAACAGATACCGCTGTATTGGAGATTGGCAATGGTACAAAAATGTGTTTTGCAAATGTGATATTGTGCAAGAGATTTTCAAGTCCTAGCCATAGCTAAGTCGAAGTAAATATCTTCTGCAAGATTAGCTTACGCAAAGCCCACCCTGCAGGCATCACTAGCTTTCGCCTATGCATTGTTACTCTTTTTTGACTTATTATGAGGCTTTTATGGAACTCACAGGTTTGTATGCTAGAATTTTAGTTAGGGGTATTCGCTTATGAGTCGAATTCGCCAAACTTAAAAATACCAAGAAAAGATAAAAATTTATCCATTAAACCGATACACAACTAAAGCCACTTGTTTTTCAAGTTGCGTAAATGCGCTATCCATTCCTTGAACAATACTGTTAATGTCACCTTTTATTTCTACTGAAGTATGAAAGAGTTCTGCCCTTCTTTTTTGGGTACGAAGGTTAAGTACATCATAGCTTGCATCAAGATACACCCTATTGCCTTGGGCAATAAATCTATTTATTTTCACAGATACTTTAATATTGGGTTGCCTGACCATACCCCAAGGATAAGGGTATACACGTGTGTGATTAAACTTCTTTTGCAAAAATACAACAAGCCTTTGTGTAAGCCCAGAATCCAAATCTTCACCCCAAATGGCATCTTCACGAAGTATAATGTGATTTTCATTTTTAGCTACAATAATCTCTCTTTTATATAGATACTCTGGTATGGTTATTTTCTCTACACCTATAACAGCCATCTTGCTGCTATATACCTTTGAGGGTTGTGAGGGCATAGAGAGTATATAGTACCTCTCATGGGTACCAGCACATCCACTTAAAGAAAATGCTGTAAGTAGTGTAAAAAGTATTTTTTTATGAATTGTCATTAGTTATCTCCAAATATAAGTGAATTAGGTTTACGGTTTAACATACGCAAAAATACCAACATTTCTTGAGATGTTTTTGTTAACACTTCAAGTGTTTGTGCCAACTGCTGTTTTACCAAAGAGTTACTGTCATACCCTTTTGCTACTTTAGAGATAGTTTCTAAGGTATGTGTCATCTCTTTAAGTGCTTTAGAAAGTTCATATGGTAGGACTTCAAATGATTTTTTTCCTGTAAATTTATTAAGATTCTTTACCGTTTTTTGAAGATCAAGTAAAACAATATTTGCATTTTTAACGGGTTTGGCACTCTCTTCTATTACTTTGTTAAGATTGTCAAAAAGTGTGTCTAGGGGCAAGTGCTTTAGTCTGTCAAGCAACTGTGACATACTTGTCATAATACCTAAAGATTCCTCTCTTGACATAGGTATTTGCGCATACCTTTCACCTTTAATGATACTGCGATTTACATCGTCATCATGATTAAAAGTCAAATCAATAAAAAGCATACCTGTAATTGGGTCTAATGCTGTGATTTTTGCACGCAAGCCTTCTTCTACTGCCTCATAAAAATTGGCTAAACCATTTGATTTAGATACATTATTTTTTCTATCTTTAAAAACAGAAGTATCAATTTTGATTAAAACTTGACCTGTGATTTTATGCATTTTC
>CAZEUM010000038.1:0-8567 GCA_964514765.1 uncultured Sulfurovum sp. | reverse complement strand
AAAATCTACGAGTCGTAACTCTTCAGCTATGTCTTGACCTACGACATCTTTACCTGCATAATCACCACCTTTTACCAAGATATGTGGCGTGATTGCTTTAATGAGTTCATAGGGTGTATCTTCATAAAACTTTACAACATAATCTACAGCTTCGAGTGAGGCTAAAATGTAGGCTCTGTCATCTTCACTGTTAACAGGACGTGTAAGACCTTTTAATCGACGTACACTTTCATCGGAGTTTAGACCAAGTATGAGGACATCTCCATAACTTTTTGCTTCTTCAAGGTACTTAACATGTCCTACATGCAAGATGTCAAAGCAGCCATTACTAAAGACAATTTTTTTCCCACGTTTTTTGAGTTCTTGGCTTAAAAGTGTTATCTCTTCTAGGGTTTTTATGTGTGAATCAGAGGTTGATTTATTGAGGCTTGATTCATATTCTATGATTTCATCTAGTGAGGCAGTAGCAGAACCTAGTTTACCTACTACGACACCAGCGGCAAGATTAGAAAACTGTACAGCTTTGTCAATGTTATAGCCAGAAGCCAATGCAAATCCAAGAGAAGCAATAACAGTATCACCTGCACCTGTTACATCATAAACTTCACGTGCTACAGTAGGGTGGGTACGCAGTGTGTCATCATAAATAGCAATGCCATCTTCACTAAGTGTAATTAGTGAAACTTCCAAGTTACAGGTACCTTTTAACAGTGCAATAGCTTTTAGAAGTGACTTCTCGTCTCTAATCTCAATGCCAGAAGCTTCTATAGCTTCTTTTTTGTTAGGTGTTAAAAGGTACGCACCATTATATTTACTGTAATTGGAGCCTTTAGGGTCTATGAGCACTTTTTTATTTGCCCTATTTGCGACTTCTATTAGCTTTTTAGTTAGTGTATCGGTTAATACTCCTTTACCATAGTCTGATAAAAGCACAATATCATAGGCTCTTATATCATTTATAAAATGCGTTAAAATTTCTTCTTGGGCTTTATCCGAAATATCTTCAGTACTCTCTTTATCATAACGAACTACTTGCTGATGAGAAGCAATAATTCGGCTTTTTTTAGAAGTATTTCTATGCTCTTGCACGATGAGTGCATCTGTATTTATGTCAATATCAGATAAAAGTGTTTTTAGTTCTTGGGCATTATTATCATTACCAATGACAGAGATAACACCAATGGTAGCACCTAGAGCAGAAAGGTTGTTAATGACATTTCCTGCACCACCAAGTACAGAAGTCTCTTTGTCTATAGCCACAACTTGTACAGGTGCTTCAGGAGAAATGCGTTCACATCTTCCCCAGAGGTAATGGTCTATCATTAAGTCGCCAACAATGAGTATTTTTGGTTTTGAATTGCGTAACTCTATCATCTATTTGACTTCTTCTTTATAACTACGTTTTATTTCTAAAAGGTAGTCTTTTATGCCTTCTTCAAGTGTCCATTTTGGCATGTACTCAAGGTTTTCTGTACTGCTGTTAATGTTTGCTTGTGTATGCATTTGATAGCCAGTAAAAGGGTTCGGAAAGTATTCTGTACCATAGTCTGTTCCTAATTCTTTTTGTAATATATCAGCAATATCTTGAAAAGATCTTGGTTTGGAAGTACCCACATTATATACACCAGACTTTTTAGCTGCACAGGCTTTTATGTTGGCTTGAATGACATCTTTGATGTAGACAAAATCTCTTACAATGTCATCTGATCCTTCAAAGAGTCTAGGTGTTTTCCCTGCTAAGATTTGATGTCCAAATTGTATGATGGTTGAAGCTGTTTTGTCTTTAAAAAACTCACGTGGACCATAGACGTTAAAGTATTTTAACCCCACTATGTTCATAGAAGGATTTTCTTTCATTGTTCTATAGGCAATTTGATCCATGGCATATTTGGAAAAACCATAAGGATTTTCTGGGTTTTCTTTCCCTACTGTTTGAGGGGAGGGCATAGAGCCATAGGTTGCAGCAGATGAAGCATATACTAAAGTAGCATCCATCTCTTTTGCCATTTTTAAAATGTCATAAAATGAGTTCACATTAGTTTGCATAATTATTTCTTGGTCATACACACGTGTATCAGAGATAGCAGCTTGGTGAAAGATGTAGTCAAAATTATAGGTTTTTAATTGTGCTATATCTTCTTTTACATTGAGGTTTCCACAAATGATGTCACCATGAAAACCTAGTAGATTCTTATAGTGTCCAAAGCTTTGTAAATTTCCATTAGAAAACCTTGCTTCAGATCTAAAAATATCAAAAATAACGATGTGGGCATCAGGGAAGTTTTCCTGAAAATAAAAAGCCAAGTTAGAGCCTATAAATCCTGCTCCACCTGTGATGAGTATGGTTTTGTGCTTAAAGTCTATGTCGTTATATTTCATGATTTTATTATAGCTTTATTTTCCTCTAAGTAGCGTTTACATGCTGCAATGCTAGAAAAAGAGAGCTTTGCACCTTTTATCTCTCTTCCTCCTATGGCAATGCTTGAAGCTATGCCAGCATTCTGTGCTAAATCTATGTCACTTTGTTTGTCCCCTATCATCCATGACTGTGAGAGGTCAAGTGCATAGTGTTTTAAAATGTTGTTTACCATGCCAATTTGAGGTTTCCTACATGAACATAGTGCTTCTGGACTATGGGGGCAGTGTTGCACGGTTTCTATGCGTATGCCCTGTTTTTTAAATTCTTTTAACATCCATGTTGTTAGTAAGTCAAAGTCTTCTTGTCTGTAGTACCCCCGACCTATGCCAGATTGATTTGTAAGGATAAAAAAGAGGTAGCCTTGTTTTTTAAAAAGATGCAGTAAGTCAAAGATACCATCAATAAATCCAAAGTCATCACTCTTGTAGACATACCCATGATCCACGTTGATGATGCCATCTCGGTCGAGGAAGAGGGCTTTTTTCAACTTGCACCCTCTTTAATTAAAACTGTTTTAATCGTCTTAATAAGAATGACTATATCCATCCAGAGATTCCAATTTCTGATGTACCAAACATCAAGTTCTACACGAGAGTTAAAGTCTAGTTTAGATCTTCCACTTACTTGCCAAAGACCAGTTATTCCAGGTTTTACGGTTAGTACTGTATCTATGTTCTCACCTATGGTTTTTTCTTCATTTAACATATATGGGCGTGGTCCTATGAAGCTCATCTCATTTTTAAATACATTAAAAATTTGAGGGAGTTCATCTAGTGATGTTTTTCTTAGTATATGCCCTATATTTGTAATACGAGGGTCATTTTTGTATTTGTGGTAAGTGTTGTAAAATACAATTTCTTCAGGATGTTTTATGAGATGGGCTTCAAGTTTATCATAGCTTTCCTCGTGCATAGTTCTAAATTTATAACATACAAAAACTTCTCCATTCCGCCCAAGTCTTTCCTGTTTAAACAGGATGGAAGACCCTGGTTCTTCTTTACGTATTTTATATGCGATAAAGAACAATATAGGCACAAGTAAGGGGAAAATGATGATGGACATAAGTAAATCAGAAATTTTTTTTAGCCACAGCCTATATCTACTTTTTAGACGATTTTGCAATACAATGAGGTTTGTACGGGTATTTGAGAGCCTATAAATGTGTGAATGTGTCATATCATATTCATTTACTAAAGGTATAAATATTATTTCATGACTCTCAGTAATCTCTTTATTGATAACTTCTTGAAGTGTATTTAAATCTTCATTATGAGAGTTAATAAAAACTGTTTTAGGTTGCTTTTCTTTTGCATCAATATATCCAAGATAATGGTTCTTAAATATCTCTTCTTTTAAAAATGTGTCATTTCCGTAAATTTTTGCTCTTTTTTGCCATAGACCCAGTTTAAAAAGTAGTTTTTTAACTATGTTTTTAGAAAGTGGTAAAAGTAAAGCCATAAAAAGAAAAGAAAAGATAATAATAGCCCTAGAATAGTCTTGAATACTTTTTGTCATCGCCAAATAAGCAAGTATGATGAAAAAAGAAAACATAAGACTTTTAATTATGACTCTGCTTTCATGCCAAAAATCATAACGATGATTATAAATACCTTCATAGGTAAGTAAGGTAAGCGTAATAATATAAAGAGGATAAAAATGTGTATAATTATTTAGAGGATAACTATCTGCCCCTCCAAATATATCTCCCATAAAATTTCGTAGTAGATAAGCCAAGATAAGAGAGAAAAATATAATTAAAATATCTATTAAAATAAATAGTAACTTGGAAGAAAATTCTTTCATGGTAGTCTTTCTTTTATTTTTTATATTATAGCAAAAAGATAGGTGGATTCGACTCATAAGCGAATACCCTTGACTAAAATTCAAGCATCCAAACCTGTAGATACCATAAAAGCCTCATAGGGTTTAGCTCCTGCGTTACTTTTAGGTTTTTTATGAAGAGCTTTCTCTGATAGGTTTATGGAATATTTCCCAGTTTATGATGGTATTTAGTTTTTGTAATAGTGCTTGCTGTGCTTTAATCTTTTCTAGTTAAAATTCATAATCAAACAGTCCCACAATGACTCTCTTTTTAGATAATTTTGGTACTATAATTATAGCTAAATACTGCTATTTGCTACCCTAATATGAAGGATTATATTTGATATTAAGAAAGAAATATTTAGAGGCTCCCTTATCTATATTATGCTATTCCATATATTTAAAATTAAATTAAGAGGAGATATGATGAAAATAATATTATTACTTTCAGTAATAGCATCAACAATGATTATGGCTGGGGGGGATATTGTTCATGTTGAGCCCATAAAAGCACCAAAGAAAGCAACAAGATGGGAGCATTCTGGACAAGTGGCACTTTTTACCCAAACCGTAGATATATATGGAACAGGTGAACTATTTTCAGGTGACACAACCTATGGCGCCCTAGGTTTACAATTAGACTCCTACAATAAAAATTTATTTGCAGGTATCGGTGCAGGTATTGAAGTTTCATCTATTTACCAAAATAACAAATTTTCAAGCATTCCCGATACTCCGAACAGCTTTGCATTCCCTTACCCTTATGGTGGTGATGCACAAGTAGATTCTGCTGCACTTACACAAGTATATTTTACTTATTATATTGATAATACCAGTATAAAAGTTGGTCGTCAAACACTTCCAATGTCATTATCTCCCTTTGCATTCTCTGAGGGTTGGCAAATGTTTCTAAACACAATGGAAGCTGCATTGGTGGTCAATACAGACCTCCCAGATACAAAACTTGTTTATGCCACAGTAGGTAGAGCGAACAGCAGTATTGGTAAGCTTGACAACTTTCAGAGCATCAATGAAACTGGCAATGGAGTACATATGATTACTGCACAAAATAAATCAATTGATAATTTAGCTTTGACAAGTACTTATTATTTAGCTCCAGAAATGCTTAGTGGAAATGATGTAAATATCATTTGGATAAATGCTCAATATGACCTTAGAAATTACCATCTTTCACTACAAGGTGGTCAGCTATATGCCAATGGAGCAGATACCACAACTGCATTTGGTGCAAAATTAGCGGCAAACTTTAGTATATTTAATGCTTCTGCATCATACTCATCTGTAAATAATGGTGACTTCAGGGTAACTAACCTTGCAACAACTCAAAACCCAACACCAGGTATTGGTATAAAAAGTCCACTTTACACACAAATGGTACTGAATAACATTGGTAACCATCAAGCCCACCATTCTGACTGGCTAAAAATTGCGGCAAACACAAAACTACTTGGTGGTACAGCAACTGTTGCCTATGGTATAGGTAACAACAGCAGTCCAGAAAGAGGAACAACTGGGCCTGCTTTTGGTAAAAACCCATATGAGTTTGACTTAATATATAAGACAAAAATCACTAAATCAATTACATTACTTGGAGCATATGTTTTAATAGATAAAGATGATACAGTAAAAATAGAAGATTCAAATAATTTTGTTCGTTTATGGGCACGATACGACTTTTAAGAAAGCATTTTTATGCTTTCCATATTTTTTAAGCATTTAAAAGACTTAGGTCTTATGTAAATTTTGCTTGCAAAATTTACATAAATACAATAAACCAAGGTATTATTATGCTAGACTACTAATCAAACGAGGAAAAACCCTCAATATTAATTATAAAGGATTAACTATGAATATACAAATATATAAAGTACTTCTTGGGGTAAGTGCAAGCATCGCTCTTTTTGGTGGTTGTGTAAATCAAGATAAGCTTAAAAGCTCCTCTGCAGAGTCAAATAAATCAAAAGCTCATACTCCCTACGATGGAAGCACTTCTGTGTTGGGTCAAATATCTCATCACTAGTCAAACCGAGAAAAAATGTACACAACCTTTAATGTGTGTATAAATTTTTGGATTATTTGAATATGACAATTCTCTTCTTTTAACTAAGCTCCCATCCTAAACTTTACAATAATTTAATAAAGACAAATAAAATGACAAAAAAACTACACATGGTCAGCCTTGGTTGTACAAAAAACCTAGTAGACAGCGAAGTAATGCTTGGCCGTCTTAAAGAATATGAAATTACCGATGACAACACTCAGGCTGATGTCATCATTGTCAACACCTGTGGTTTCATAGACGCAGCCAAAGAAGAAAGCATCAACACCGTACTAAGCCTGCATGATACTCGCAAAGAAAACTCCATCCTAGTAATGTCTGGCTGTCTAACTGAACGCTACAAAGAAGAACTGCAAGCCGATATGCCAGAGATTGACATTTTCACAGGGGTAGGTGACTATGAGAAAATAGACCAACTCATAGCTTCCAAACAAAGTACCTTCTCTCCTGAAGTCTATCTGGCAACAGAAAATTCAGGACGGGTCATCACAGGCTCCAACTACCATGCTTACATCAAAATAGCTGAAGGCTGTAACCAATCCTGTTCTTTTTGTGCCATTCCTTTTTTTAAAGGCAAGTTGCACTCACGCTCACTCTCTTCCATTGTGAAAGAAGTAAAAAATCTTGTTTCCAGAGGTTTTTATGACTTCTCTTTCATCTCTCAAGACTCTTCTTCTTACGGAAGAGACATGAAAATGGCAGATGGCTTAGTAGAACTAATTTCGGGTATAGAAGCCATAAAAGATGTATACTCTGCACGTATTTTATACCTTTACCCAAGTACCACCACCTTTGAGCTCATAGACAAGATTGCAGACTCAAAAGTATTTCAAACCTACTATGACATGCCCATACAGCACATTGACAATCCTATGTTAAAAATTATGAAGCGCGGTTTTGGTGAACGTAAAACCATTGAACTTTTGGCACATATGAAGTCTAAACCTAATGTATTCATACGTACCTCTCTCATTGCCGGTCATCCAGGTGAAAATGAAATGAGTTTTGAAAAACTCTGTGACTTTATGAAAGTTTTTGAGTTTGATAGATTCAATACCTTCCACTACTCCAATGAAGAGACAACTTCAGCCTACACACTAGAACAAGTGAGCCAAAACAACATAGATACACGTGCAGAAGCATTGGGAGAAATAGCTGAAGCATCCACTACTCTTTCTTTAGAAAACATGATAGGACAAACCATCACCCTAGTCATCAATGGAGAAAGTGATGAACACGAGTACCTACTTACAGCCAGACCTTTACAATGGGCTGTAGACATAGACGGAGAGGTCCTCATTAATGATACCTCTGATTTAGCTATAGAATACGGTAAAAGATATGAGGCAAAAGTAACAGAACTTGTAGGTTCACAGCTTTTAGCAACACTTATTAAAGCTATATAATCACATAAATGGTCTAAAGAGAAACGAATGCTAAACTTAAATATATCGAACTTACAAAATAAAAAAAATTTATTAGCATTCTCTTCAGGCATTGACTCCTCTGCCCTCTTTTTCTTACTGCTAGAAAACAACATACACTTTGACATTGCCATTGTAGATTACGGAGTAAGAGAAGAAAGCAAAGAAGAAGTAGCTCATGCAAAAAAACTAGCAAGAAAACATAAACTCTTTTGCCATAACATAAAAGCACCCAAGTTTAAGACTCATTTTGAAAAACTAGCAAGAGATTTTCGTTATGAATTTTTTGACTCATTGGTCACTATAGAAGGATACGACAACATCTTAACTGCCCATCAATTAAATGACCAGTTGGAATGGCTTCTAATGAGACTTACAAAGGGTGCTGGAGTCTCTGAACTACTTGGTCTAGAAAATATTGCACAAAGAGAAAACTATACTTTAATTCGTCCTCTTTTGGACTATAGTAAAAAAGAACTTCTAGATTATTTGCATTCCAATAATTACCCTTATTTCATAGATGAAAGTAATGCTGATGAAAAATATGAACGTAACTTATTTAGAAAACAGTTTTCAGATGTACTTATGGCAGAATATACGGCAGGGATAAAACGTAGTTTTGATTATTTGAGACAGGATAAGAAGATGCTGGAGAGTGGATTTGAAACCATTTATACACAAGCATCACTACACATCATCAAGCTTCATAATGTAAATACCAAAGTAAAAGCAGTAGACCTTACCCTAAAAAAACTAGGGTACTTACTCTCTGCTTCACAACGTAAAGAGATAGAAAAAGAAGAAAGTTTAGTCATAGGTGGAG
>CAZEUM010000037.1:0-8664 GCA_964514765.1 uncultured Sulfurovum sp. | reverse complement strand
CTACAACAACTGCACCTATTATCCATGGCAACATAGCTTACCCTTCTATCTGTTTTATAGATGGGTCAAAACGGTTCATTATACTTAATTGCTTTGTTCCCTCTTCTTCTAGTTTTATTATAAGATTATGCGAAGACTCAATATTCTTCAGCAATATTTACATAGCATAAATTGATATATTTGGATCTACCAATGCTGTCGTACAGAGCGTAATATCGGATAAAATATCTTTTTTGTTTTTGGAATTACTATCTAATCTTTTAGCAATGGTCTTTAATCTAAATATTTCTTGCTTGTAGTTTTTTTCATTTACATCAAGAGACTCTTGGAGTTTTGCCTCTATACCTTTTAGTAAAACACTAGTCTGAGCATGTAACTTTTTTATTTCATACTTTATCATTGCCGTTTCTTTCTTGTAGTCAAAATAACGTCCAATAGTATTGTCCTCTGTTTTGATAGCGTTATTATAGAGACATAGAGGGACAATATCTGTCTTTTAAATATAAGTTTGTATAGAGTACAAATAGCAACGGTTAGTAATTTTATTTGGGCAGGATGTAGATGCACTAATAATGTTTCAAACCCCTTAAAATCGGGGCGGTTAGTAATAAGTTTCCGGGTAAAAGCCAACCCCAAAAGATAAGTTTCAAACCCCTTAAAATCGGGGCGGTTAGTAATATCAACAATGGGTTGTTAAAGTACGTGCTGCTGGGAAGGTGAAAAATACTTGAAACTTAAAGTTTTCTTTAATCTCCATAAACAACCTTTTTTATCTTCTAGAACGTCGTAAATGCCTAAAGTGTCACCTTAAACAAAACTTACACTAGAAAATGAATGGATTTTCCAAATTCACAGCCTGTCCAAGAGCAATGCCTGCATCTAACACAGTGTAGACTCTCACATCATCCTCGTCCAAATCTATGATTTGTTCCATGTTCTTTATTATATCTAAAAGCTCATTTTGATTGACTGATGCTAGATAAAAAACTGAGTTCTGTATACGCATCGCATACTTTTCTAGGTATCTTGCAAGTCTAGCAAGACGTTTACCCTCTCGTATATCATAGCTCACTATATAGTTTTTCATTCCTACACTCCCATACCTATATGTGCCAATACTTTTGCGCGTTTGTCTACAAAATGCAAAGGCACTTGTTTTGCTATCTGTATGGCTGTTTTCACGCTGATGTTTATATCTTGGTGCAAGTACAAGTGTATCATTTGCTGAAAGCCTATGATTTTCTCTCCTTCTTTTGTCTTAACAGATATAGCTGTACCTCTAAAGCTTACTTTTGCTTCTGCATCACGTATGAGTATGGTATGTTTCACGCAAACATCTTTTTGAGGTCTGACATCTCTTTGTCTGTTTCCTTGCTCACATACTCCATAAGTGCCTTTATGTCAGCCCATAGCTTTTTACGACTCTCATACCGCAAATAGATGCCCTCTTTTGACTGAAAGTCAGAAGCTTCTAGCATACCATCATCAAACCATGAGAGTACCTTCTCGTTAATAGTAGCTCTAAAAAACTCCATAAAATCAGAACTAAGTGCATTGTGAGACCTAAAGGGTGTATGCAAGTAGGCTATGCTTGGCTCAAATCCTGCAGAAGTAAGCTTCACCGTTAGTAAGTTATAGATAATAGTATAGACATAAGACAACACAGCATTAACAGGGTCTTGTGCTGGCTTTCGTGTACGTTTACCTTTTTGTACATTGGGTTTAAACTTGGTAAAATAGTACTGAAAGTAGTAGCGTGAAAAACTACCCTCCACCCCTAGTAAACTCTCCACTGATGATGCTCCTAGTAAACGCTCATCCCATAACGCTTCATCTACAGCTACAGCCAAGGACTTCAGATGTGCAAGATGCCTGTGTATCTTCTGTGTGACAAAGTGTCTTGCTATGTCCATACGCTTGTCCATGGCTGCGTACTGGAGCATTTTTAAGTCTGCATTTTTTGCTATGTGAGGCAAGGTAAGCGAAAGATGGGTATTGTTCTTTGCAACACATAGTAAACTTATGTTTTGGGCACTAAGTTTCAACAAAAAACCAGATGACAAAGATATGTCATGCCCTACCACGAGCATCTCTACCAAACGCAAGGGCACTTTTTGGGCACCTATGTGCAGCTGGCTGACTTTTATTTCTAGTATCGTTTCTGTTTTATCTATGATGACTATCTTCATATAATTATAAGCCCTTCGTCGTAGTTCAGTTGCGTGGCTATGCCTAGCAGTATGGCATCATCAGTCACACCTATGATGTTTACTTTGTCTGTATCACTGTCCATTATTTCTTCCAGTTCTTGTGCCACCTCTTTTATCTCACTAAAAGTTATTGGCACTTCTAGTACACTCTTTTGCCCACCCAGTGCATAGCCATACACCAACTTAGCAATCTTTGCTCTTCTACTACTTTTCCTGACATCGTACGCCACAAGAAACTGTCTCATACATAACCTTTTTTGCTTTCAAAGTAAGTTTTTAAAAATCATACTTCTTTTGGGCATGCTTATGCTTTCTGTTATATGCCCTTTTAGAAGGCACATAGGTAGTATGCCCTCTTGCCTCTTTTCTGATAATTGCAAGTTTGTGAAAATCTCTTGGCTTTAAACGTTTCATCTTCTCCTCCTTTGGATTCCAATAAAATACTAAGAAGAAGTATAAGAAATATTTTGGACAGAAAGTGTCCAATTGCTGTGTGTTTTGCGTAAATTTTTAGGTTTTATATCACTGCAACAATAATGATACCTATTCCTTATCTATTATTAAACATATCTTCCAAATTAGATACTTTTTCTTCTATTGGTAAATTCTTTATAATTGGTGTTAAAAATGCTATTGCTTTTTCCAATTCATCTTTTAAATCTGCTCGATAACTTCCTGTCGTATGTGCATGAGCAGAAGTGTTTCTAAGCCTATCTATTTTTCTTAATAACTTAGAGAACTCTTTGCATTTGGGGATATTATTGTATTGAGAATCAGTACAATCCTTCATCTTTAATTTAAGACAATTTCGTCTGCTAAAAATACTTGCAGAAACTTCTTCTCTTCTTTTATTCATAATCATATCACATTTATGATTCTTCACATTTTCATCTAAAAAGGCAACCATTGACTCATAAAGAACGGTGACAGAGTGCAATAAAATATTTTTTTCTAAAAAATACTCTGAAACATTTAAAAGCCTCTCTGCTTCACTTTCGCTTTGTAATTCTTGGATAGTTTGCATTTCGCTCTTTAAGTTTTCAAGATGCTCTTGAACAATATCCAACTGTTTGTCTTTTAAGATGGTATCTATAGAAGATTCAATCTTTTTCGCCTTTGCACTACTTCCCTGAAAATCATTACTAAATAGTTTACTACTTAACATCTCTAATTGTTCTTTTAAGTTTTTAAAACTATCATGATGTACATCATAATCAAGTGTTAAAAGTGTTTTCTTAAAAGTATTAATAATCCTAGCCATATTTGCAATATCAAGATATTTTATAAGAGAAGTAAATCTATAGTTACAACTCTCTTTATATGCCTGACAATTCTCATCTTCTATTTGTGCATAAAAAATATCTTTTATATTCTTAGCTTGATTATTTTGTAAAAAAATAGAGGCTAAAAGTGTCAGCATCGGATAATGTCTATATCCTTGTGTTAGATCCAAAATAGTATCTTCTGAAATATACTCTAAACTTTTTTGAAAAACATCTTCTACATTATTACTCTCTATAACTAGCATCTCAATATTTGGATTACTTTTAAGAATAGAATCAATAGACTCTTTTGATTTCTCTGTGCCAATAACAATAATATCTTTAATGTTATAAGCCTCAGCCAATGCCAAAAATGAAAGTTCACTCTCATAACTCTTACCATTAATCATATAGGCATGGGTACGTTCGATCCCGCTTGCTCCCATGGTTGCTATTAATCTCATCTTTATTCCTACTACATTTTAGACTGTTGCCCAGTAAAAATGATTGGCTTCAAAGAAGCAAGCAGGTCTACCCTCTAGCTCCTAAGAGTCAGAAAAGGATTTCTTGTCGCCAGACAAGATTTCCTTACCAGCAACTGCAGAGATTGTCAATACACACAATGGAATTGGTATCATGAAAATCTCCTTTCAAAGTTTAGCTAATGTATTATAAAAAAACTTATGGTCAGATTTTGTCTATTACGCACATTTTATGTGCTATTTTCGATGGCAAGTTGAAGTTTTTTTCTGTACGCATCTTTGAGTTCTTGTGGTTCAAGTATGAGAAGGTCGGGCATCCACTTTTGTACAAAAGGTAATATCTCAAGCTCTTGGGTATATGCTATGGTAAAGATGGCACTACCGTCTTCAAGCTCTTCTATGAACTTTTGGGTAGAGAAAAACTTTTTCATCCCCTCTTTAAAGTACATCGATATAAAACCTTTTGCCTTAAGTGTGGCTACTTTTTTCTCTTCACCATAAAGCGTCATGGCATTTTGCAGATCATCTTTTAAAAAGTCTATGTATTTTTGTATCTCTTTGGCCTGAAAACTCTTTTTTGTAGAGTATGCAAAGTCTTTGGAAAAAGTAATATCCTCATCTATAAAAGCGATTCTTCCTAGCCGAAAGCCTGTGCTGTTTTGCTTCTCTTTGTACTCAAACGCCAAGTACCAGTTGTCATCTGTAAAGACTATCTTGATAGGCTTTATTTCTCTGTATTTCCCTATGCCTTTTGTGTCGTGATCTAGCGTGATATCTATATAGTATTTATTTTCAATCGCTTCTAGAAGTGTTTTGATTTTCATCTGCAGTTTTTCACTCTGCATCTTTTCAAACATTCCAAACTTACCCAGAAGTTTAGGGTCTGCTTCAAAGATTTTTTTAAATGTCTCATGTGTCTCTTGTGTAAAATGCTCTTTGCCCAGTTCCATTGCATAATCTAGGTTTACGATGTCATTTTGTGTTATTTGGGTTAAAATATGTTGTTTTTCAAGCTTAAGACGCCATGTATTTTTGCGTCCACATTTTTCATACACCAAAAATCCATGATTTTCCATATAGGTCAATCTGTCCTGCAGAGCCTTATAGTTTTTTAATGTAAAACCTAAAATCTCCAGCAGGGCTTCATCTCTTACATGGGTAGGTTTTCCTCCTTTGAGATAGGCTAAAATCTTATTGAACTCATCCAAATCAATATTTTTTATTCTTGAAGTAGGTACACGCTCTTCTTGCATCACTTTATACTCCTTTTTAAATAGTCTATCATAGTTTCTCTATCTTTTGCAATGGCAAAAAAACCAGCACTATGGACAAATACCATACGCTCATCTTGGGGCAATGGCTTAGCGACTAAATCGAAAGAACCTACTTTCTTAGCTGTCATCTTTACCTTATAGACTCCCTCTTGCTCATCTTCCCAGACCACTGCTTTGATGTGTGGTGTCTCTTCGCCATTGATGTAGCTGCTCCAATGTGGGGTAAAGGTATCGAGCTCCATAATGGATCTGTTTCCGTCAAACAAATAGGCATTTGCCACAATCTCTCGTGCCTTCTGTATCTCCTCCTCCATATGCTTAAACGATGAAAGTACCCGTTTGGCAAATGTGACCGCTTCTCTAAAAGCGATATCTTGCTCTTTACCATATATATCAACACTGTTAAAACACCTAATAAGACTGCTGTATTCAAAAGGCTTTGCTTTTGCAACACCAGTATCATTGTCATCTGCAAGCTTGATGAGCTTATTTATTTTAGGATGACTCTCTTCTACTCCAAGATACTCCCATATCAGCCCCGCACTGCTCTTGCCTCCCTTGTACTGATGATGATCAAAATACTTCACTCCATCAAACCTACGCCCAATGTCTATGACCATATCGTACTTAGAAAAATCACTCGTTTCATGATCAACACGCTCTACGACTATTTCATCTTGTCTAAAAAGCTCCAAAAGTGCTACCGCTGTCACTTCATCTGCATGAAAAATTTTGTTGTGTGTGGCTATGTATTTCATCATGGCTTTCCTTAATGTCTATATTTACAGCAGTATAACGCCTGTAGTGGTCAAAAAGTGTCTTATTGTTGCGTTTTATCAGCTTTTTTGACGATTTTAATAGCTCGCCTCAATGGAATTTTAATCACCTTTTGGCTTGGCTGAGGGTTTTGTTTTGATTTCAACTTCTTGGTGTATAGAGAGAGACTATTTCATACTCCAAAGGCTTAAAAGTCCTTATGAGTATTGCCAGACTATTGATATCCCTGCACTCTTTTATCTCATCAATTTCAGCATATTGTAATCACAGCTTTTTTCACCACTAAATTCTCCTTTTATTGTCTCACTAAGTAAAAAGTGTCTCTTATAGTCCTAGATTCTTTTTTATCTCTGCTTCAAGTGCTTCACCTACATATCTCCTTAGCTGGCTATCTTTAAAGAAATTTTTCTGCTTCTTCTTGTTTAGTGAATTGTATATAACAATGGCACATTCTTTAATCTTTGCATGATCGCCTTCTGATATCGTCAATTCATCCAGTATTGATTTAAATTGCTTGGTATCCTTTACTGAACAAAGCGTATCAATAGAAACTTTATGACCACTCTCTACCTTAGCCCCCAATCCCTCTAACTCTTTTTTAGCATCAGCAATTTTTGGAGAGGTAGGATAATCTTCCATAAATTTTTGAATTCTGTCAGTCGTAAGATATTTCCTATTTTTAATAATTCGTTTCCACTCTTCTATTGCCTCTTTTTGCCCCTCTAAGAGTTTTGAGGCTTCAAGCTCTTTTTCTATAACCTCTATCTTCTCTTTGGCAGTTTTTATGTAGCGTGAATTAGGATATTGGCGAATAAACGCTTCTATAGTAAAAATATTACTAGACTCATAGACTATATGCCACTCTTTTTCCTCTTTTTCCTCTCTTTCTTTTTTAGTTTTTCGCTCTTTTTCTTCTTCTTCTCTTTTGACTTGCTTCTCTCTTAGCTCTTCTAAATCGGCTTCTGTAATTAAGCTTTTTGGCACTACTGTTACGATGCTATCAAGCAAAGTATAGTTTCGCAAATAATCCTTATCGCCTGTCTTATTTTTGGCAAACTGCTCTAGCTCCATATATTTTAGCTTTGAGTTTTTATCATTCTCTTGCTCGGTAGCCATGGTTAGTAACTCTTTTAGCTGTTGTGTCTTGCTCCAGTTTTCTACCTGTTCACTCACCTCTACCTCAAAATCTTTTAGATATTCCTCTAAGTTATCAACCCCATCAAGCTTTAACTCTATTTTTCCATAACCTAAAGATTTAGCCATTCCAATGTTATGAAAACACCCTTTAGTATTGTGAAATGTCAAGCTAGAGAGCAATGCCCCAAGCTCTGATTTTTTTAAGTTGTGATAACGCACTTTTCCTTGAAACACTACCCCCTCTTTGAGAGGTTTAAAGGTTGTTCCTACATTTTCATTACCCGTCTCGGTGGTTTTAACTGTTTTAGAACCACTATGCACGGGGTATCGTTTCCACCCCGAAATCTCAAAGTCAGCATTCATAAAAGTCTTAAAAAGATTCTCCTCATCCTGCTTCACATACATTGGGTAATATGAAGCTCTAGGTGTTCCTAAAATTTCAGTTCTTGGGTCTAATTTCTCATCATTGGCTACAGCTTTAAAGTGGCTAAACTGTACTCGCCCTTTTAGTGCTTCATCATCGCCAATATAACCAAACATGGTTTGAGCCAAATCTTTTCTATCATTATTTTCTTTGTGGGCAGGTGGTAGACCATCTTTTACTGAATGAGTATAAGGTAACTTATAAAGGTACGAAAGTCCAAAGTGAGCTACCTCTTTTCCATTTTTTTGAAAAAAGACAGGAACTTTTTCACCCGCTTCAAGCTTCTTCTTCCAGTAAGTCCAATCAGGTGATTCTTTTGGTTCTGTTGTTCTTTTGTCAAAATAGGCAAAGAGGAAATTTTGCATCACTTCATCTCTTAGTTTCAAATCTTCTTTACTCTTAAAAAAGACAAACTCATAAACCTTTCCACTAGGTATTGTTCTATCCTCGTCTCTTCCACTTGGTTGACCTGTAAGAACAATTGTACCCTGCAACGAAGAAGAAGTGTCAAGTGCATATCTTTTATCTCCAGTGGTAGATGTTGTCGTATGAGCTAAAGGATATTTAAAATTATCGCTATGTATCAAAGCATATTTTCTCAAAGCAGTTTTATCATCAGCCTTATTGCCAAATATTCCCTTTTTATGCGAAGAAGCAAAGTCCATCTCAAAAATCTTGTCAAGTTCATCATGCTTGATTCTTCCTGGTTTGCCACAATCTTCAATGACATAACAATGAGCTTCTTTTTTAAGCCAGCCACAATAGGTGTCTTTTTTCATTTCCTTCATATAAAAGTTCTTGGCATCAGATAAATCCCTCACAGAATAAGTATCATCATTAAATTGACTCATCTTAGAAAAGCTCATAATCTCCAAAACATTACGAACCATACCTTTAACCGAAGAGGCAGGAATATAAGGCGTTCCATTATGCTGGCAAAACTCTTGCTCATCTTGATCATCACGCACAAAAATAGGACTCTTAGCCGTAATAGTAATATCAATACTCCCACTCTGTGCATCTTCAAAAGGGACATCATGACTAACTTTTTCAGCCCAATCAGGGAAAAATACCTTTTGGCTTAGTGGTACAAAATTA
>CAZEUM010000036.1:0-8787 GCA_964514765.1 uncultured Sulfurovum sp. | reverse complement strand
AAAAATTCTATAATCTAAATAAAAAAATTACGATTCTAACTGATGATGAGTATGGAATAAATGCTAATAACATACAAAAATATTTGATAGAACTTGGTATGCCTTCAGAAAAAATTAATATTAGCAACAAGCTAGATAATGACACTACACATCTTTTTTGTAAACAGCATAAAATAACGCCAAAAATTTTAAAGCAAGCCAAAGAAAAAAACATGAAAGTATTGTTAATAGAAGAAAAACTTTTTTCCATGTCAAAAGATAATGCTCTTCGTAAATTTAATATAATTTCTGAAAATACATACTATGGCGACTTGGTACATAGTACAGTTTTTTCAGGAAGAAAAATAAAAATCCTTATTGCAGATGATAATAAAATAAATATTATGCTATTGAAGTCTATGCTTGAAGCAGAATTTGTTGATATTACTTCCGTTTTAGATGGAAGAGAAACTTTGGAGACCTTAAAAATGGTACACGAGAAGAATAAACCTTTTGATATTGTTTTTCTTGATGAGCATATGCCTACTTTGTCCGGTACAGAAGTGATGAAAGGGTTTAGAGACTTTGAAAAAGTGCAAAAATTGCAAGCAATTTTTGCTATTTCAATTACAGGTGACCCTGAGCTTAATGAAAGAGAAAAAGGTTTATATGATTTATTTGTAAGAAAGCCATTCAATAAAGAAAAGGTAATAAGTGCAATAAAGGTGTATATTAAATCAGATAAAAATTTTTAAAGAGACGTTATCTCATTGCCTTGGTAATAGCAGCAATTACTTTTTTTTCAGTAAGTGTTACAGGAATAGGGCAAAAAGCCATCATAGTAGGATCAGCATTTATGATGTCATTTCCAAATTTACCATTACAGGCAATAATGCTTCTAGCACCTGTTAGTTTGGCAGTATTAAACTTTCTGCCAAACTTTTTATTTAAGCCAGCTTTTTTAAATGTGGCGTATTCACTTGGTATGTAAATCCGCCTATCTTATTCTTTAAAAATAATCCTTAAATAAATCATCCTATAGAAAGTGAGATTTAGATATATTTATAGGGTTAGAATAAAAAGAGGAAAAATAATGAAACTTGTACTACTATTATTATTACTGTCATCTATTGTGTTTGCAACTATCAAACTACCTGAAAACTTTCAAGCAGACTTTATACAAAAAATTACCAATACTAAAGGTAAGGTGATTGAATACAGAGGTAAAGTTGCTTTTTCTGATGAGAAATTTTTTAAATGGAGTTATATATATCCGACCAAGAAAGAAGTATGCACCAATGAAAGTGAACTTCTTGTTGTAGACCATGACTTGGAACAGGTTTCAGAGTATTTGATAGACAAAGGGATGGACATATCAAATATTTTAAATAAGGCAAAATTATATAGTAAAAATGTGTATGTTGCTAAGTATGAAAATGTAAAATATACGATTCAAGTACATAACAACAAGTTGCAAAGTATAGCCTATTTTGACGTATTGGATAATAAGGTACAGATTATTTTTAAAGGTATAAAATATGGCAAAGGCAAACTGCCAAAAAAAGACATTCGCTGTGATTACCCTAAATCATATGACATGATAAGAGGGTAAAGATGCAAGATTTTTTCGTAAATATCCAAGATGATTCTACGCTAATGTTCTTTGCTATTATCGCTTTTGTGGTGCTTCTGGTCATTGTGCTTGTGATTATCGTTTCGTCTATGCGTGTAAAAACCTATAAAGATAGGTTTTGGAATGTCGAGATTGACAATAAAGAAAAAGCAGTACAGATTACTGAACTTGAAACAGAACTTCAAAGTTATAAAATTAAAAATGCAAGTGATACAGAGGCATTAAAGCAGTTTGTTGAAACCAAGGAGATATTAAAATCAACCCATGAAGATTTTTTAATGTTACAGGGAAACTATAATGAACTGGAAAAAGAACTAAGTCAGCTCAATGCAAAACTTGAAGGTGCTCAAAGTCTTTATGAAGCTATACTGGGTGAACATAAAGAACTTCAATTACACAATAGTAAAATCCAAGAAGAGAACAATAAATTTCGCATCAACAATGCACGTTTATTGATGAAGTTGGAAAGTGAAGCACGACATATTTCTGCCCAATCAGAAATGATGTATAGCCACAAGCAAGAGATTAAGGAAGAGTTTGAAACCTTGGCAAAAAAGGTTTTTGAAGGCAATTCACGAAAATTTGCAGAATTTTCCAAAGAAAATATAGACAGTATGGTTAAACCACTTCAGACACAAATTGCCGAGTTTAAAAAGCAAGTTGCCGATACTTACAATGCTGAGAGTCAGGACAGGGCAGTCTTAAAAAATGAGATTCATTCTCTTAAAGAACTTAATGAAAAAATTTCTAAAGATGCCATTAACCTTACCAATGCACTTAAAGGTGACAGCAAACAGCAGGGTGTTTGGGGTGAGATGGTACTTGAAAATGTACTAGAAGCTTCAGGTTTACGTAAAGGTTTTGAGTTTGAACGTGAAGTGAGTTTGCGTACGGATGAAAATGAAATCTTACGCCCAGATGTTGTGGTACATTTACCTGACAATAGAGACTTAATTATTGATGCAAAAACATCACTTGTGGCGTATGAACGTTATGTAAATGCAGGAGATGAAGAGAGTAAAAAAGTACATCTTACTGCACATTTAAATTCTATTAAAACACATGTAGCAGGACTTTCAAATAAAAACTATGAACGCTTAAAAGAGGTAAATACCTTAGATTTTATCTTTATGTTTATGCCTATAGAAGGTGCTTTGGCAGTGGCACTTGAACATGAGAGTAGCATTTATGACAATGCTTTTAGAAATAAAATACTGTTAGTTGGACCTACTACGCTTCTTGTGGCTATGAGAGCAGTTGAAAACGTATGGAAATTTGAACGTCAAAATAAAAATGCACAAGAGATAGCAAGACGTGCAGGTGCAATGTATGACAAATTTGTCAGTTTTTCTGAAGATTTAATGAAGATATCTAAACAAATTGATGGCATACAAGGTAGCTTTTCTGCAGCACGAAGTAAGCTTAGTGACGGCAAAGGTAACCTTGTGCACCAAGTAGAACAATTAAAAGCATTAGGAGCGCAGACCAACAAGAAAATACCTAAAGGCTTGGAGGGAGAAAAAGATGAGTAAACAGAAGATTACTAGATTAGATAAAATTTAGTTTACTCTTCTATATAATTTTTAAGTTTACGTCCTACTTTAGGGTGTTTTAGTTTTTTAATGGCTGAAGACTCTATCTGTCTTACTCTTTCACGTGTTACGCTAAGTTCTTTTCCTATTTCTTCAAGGGTTCTGTCACTTTCATCTTCAAGAAGACCAAAACGCATACGGATGACAGCTTTTTCTCTTTCGTTGAGTTGGTCTAGTACTTCGTCTATTTGGTTGTTAAGATCGTCTTTTAGTACAACATCCGTTGGGCTTAGTGTTGTTTTGTCTTCGATGAAGTCACCAAATCTACCATCATCTTCATCTCCAACAGGAGTCTCTAAAGATACTGGTTCTTTGGTAATTTTAATGACATTTTTTACTTTATCAACAGAAAGACCAACTTCTTCAGCAATAGTGTCAAGATCTGGTTCCTTCCCTTTCTCTTGCAGGTGTTTTCTGATAATTTTATTGATACGGTTAATGGTCTCTATCATATGAATAGGAATACGAATTGTACGTGCTTGGTCTGCAATAGCACGAGAGATAGCTTGACGTATCCACCATGTGGCATAGGTTGAAAATTTGTAACCTTTTTCATACTCAAATTTATCGACTGCTTTCATTAGCCCAATGTTACCCTCTTGTATAAGGTCAAGGAAAGGAAGCCCACGGTTAGTGTAGCGTTTAGCAATACTTACAACCAATCTAAGGTTAGACTTTGCCATACGTGTTTTTGCTACTTCAGATTTTGCCTTACCTTGACGTATCTGTCCTAAAATTTCTTGCAGTTTTTCTTCAGTAAGGTCAAAACTGCCCTTACTAGCTTCCCTTGTTTCAAAGAGTTTTTTAATCTCAACATAGGTACTTACCATAGTAGTCTCTGGTGCAATATCGATGATATCGTCTTTGTCCATATTGATGATATTTGAGAGCAGTTTTTTATGGTTTTCTTTTAGCATATCATTAAATAGAGGTAATTTGTACTCTAAACGTTTTAACTCTTTGTCAAAACTGTCATCACTTTTTAGTGTAGTCTCCATTGCTTTTACAAGTTCGTTAATGAGCTTTGATGTTGGTCCAAGGTTTAGAAGGGCAGCTTTTAGTAACTCTTTTTTATAAGCTATTTTAAGACGTTCATGAATGACTTTTACTCCATAGGTTTCATTTTCCATAAAAGTATCAAGGTCATCACGTGCTTTCATCCACTCTTTTTTTGCTTTTTCAAGTTGCTTGAAACTATCAATAACCTGTTTGACTCTTTTGTCATCTTTTGCTACGGTAGATGAGGCAGGAGATTCATTATTTGCATCTTCACTATCTTCTTTGTCTGACTTTTCAACCTTCTCATCTTCAAAACTTTTAAAAAGTTCTTTTACACGTCTTTCACGGTTAAGCAAAGGTCCTTTATAATTTAAAATATATCCTATGAGATAGGGCACAGAACAAATAGCATCAATAATAACATCTTCCCCTTCTTCAATACGCATAGAAAGATCTACTTCTTCTTCTTTGGTAAGAAGAGGGATTTTACCCATTTCACGTAAATACATTCTAACAGGAGAGTCAGAACGGCTCCATTCTAGGAGTTCTTTTTCTTTGTGAAGATCAAATTCATCTTCGCTATCATTTTCTAGGAGTTTCTTCCTTGCATCTTCTCTTTTTTTTGCCTCTTTTGCTGCAAGAAAATTTGCATATTCAGAGGCAGAACTGACTTGAATTTTTGTATCTGTTGAAAATTTATGTATTTTTTTTGCTTGTGCAAGGGTAGGTTGCTTAGTAAATTCTTTAGCAATGTTTTCAAAAGTGACAAAATCACCTTTTTTCTTAGACTTAAACAATGCTTCTATATTTTTCATACTGTTTTTTATTGCCATGAAGTTCCTTGATGATGCAAGTGAGAGTATCTCAGTTTTAATTAAGGTGGATTATACCAAAAATTCATTAGAAAAGGGTGCAGAATTTGCCAATTTTTGTTTTTTTAGCTATAATTGTGAAAATTTATTAGAGTTATATGCTCTTATTGAAGGAATGATTTTGCAAGGTAAAGTTTGGAAATTTGGTGACAATATAGATACAGATTTAATTATAGCAGCAAGATATCTCAATACATCTGAGCCATCTGAGTTGGCAAAACATGTGATGGAAGATGCAGACCCTGAGTTTGTATCGAAGATGCATGTGGGTGACATTATTGTTGCGGGTGAAAATTTTGGTTGTGGCTCTAGCCGTGAACATGCACCTATAGCATTAAAAGTTGCAGGGATATCAGCAATAATAGCACCTACATTTGCAAGGATTTTTTACAGAAATTCGTTTAATATGGGGCTTCCTATCTTTGAATTAAAAGAATCAGTAGAAATCAATGAAGGTGACACAGTAAAGGTAGATATGGATGCAGGAGAAGTCATAAATATTTCTCAGGCAAAAACATATAAATTTACACCAATCCCCACGTTTATGCAAGAATTAGTAGATGTAGGTGGGCTTATAGAGTTTGCCAAAAAAGAAATAGCAATAAAAAAAGAAATAGAAATGAAAAAAGAACTAGAATCAAAGGCTAAGTAATATGAGTAAGAATTATAAAATTGGTGTTATTAGAGGTGATGGAATTGGTCCTGAAATCATAGATGAGGCTATAAAAGTACTAGATGCTGTATCTGTGACACAAGGATTTAACCTTAAGTATGAAGAGATGCTACTTGGTGGTATTGCCATCGATGAGACAGGTGTACCTTTACCGGATGAAACCATCAAAGGTGTTAAAAAATGTGATGCAGTTCTTTTGGGTGCTATAGGTGGACCAAAATGGGATAAATTGGAGAGACATTTACGTCCTGAGACAGGACTTTTGGGTCTACGTAAAGAGATGGGTACATTTGCCAATCTTAGACCTGCTGTAGTTTTTGATGAATTGGTCAATTCTTCAAGTCTTAAACCAGAAGTAATTCAAGGTGTTGATATTATGGTAGTGCGTGAACTTACTGGAGGCATTTACTTTGGTGAGCCAAGAGAACTCCATGCAGACAGAGCTTTCAATACTATGGTGTATACAAGGCAAGAAGTTGTCCGTATTGCAGTAGTTGCTTTTGATATAGCCATGAAACGTAACAAACGCCTTTGTTCTGTAGACAAGGCCAATGTGCTTGAAGTCAGCCAGTTTTGGAGAGAAGTTGTCGAAGAAGTAGCCAAAGACTACCCAGAAGTTGAACTTTCTCATATGTATGTCGATAATGTTGCGATGCAACTTATCCGTGACCCTAAACAATTTGATGTTATTTTGACAGGTAATATCTTTGGGGACATACTCTCAGACGCAGCATCTATGCTTTCTGGGTCTATAGGACTTTTGCCAAGTGCAAGTATGGGTAAAAGTGTAGGGTTGTTTGAACCAATTCACGGCTCTGCTCCAGACATTGCGGGACAGGGTATTGCCAATCCTTTGGCAACTATTTCCTCTGCAAGTATGATGCTTCGTTATGCTTTGGGTGAAAAAGAAGCAGCAGATACCATCGATAATGCTATTAAAAAAGCATTGAGTGAAGGGTACCGTACAAGTGACATAGGCGACTATGATGTTAAAGAGATTTGTACATGTAGTGAAATGGGCGATATTATCGCTGATTACTCATCTAAATAGGATGCGAAACGAACAAAGTTCGTCTTAGCTATGCTGTGTCCTCTTCATTGGAGGGTTTGCTCAACTGGTTACTTTTTCTGGTTGCTTTATTTTCAAGGGTGTAGTATGGAAAAATGGGCAAGAGTTCTTATAGACTGTGAAGATGCCAAAGGTTTGGTATATAAAATATCTAAAATATTTTACGACAGAGGCTTAAATATTGATAATAACCGTGAATTTGTCGATAAAGAACACAATCGCTTTTTTATGCGTACTATTGTCTCTGGTGTATTTGATGATAAAGAACTAGAAAATGAACTTCATGGTCTAGTGTCAGAGGATGCCCACATAAGAGTGATAAAACCAAAAGACAAAAAAATTATCCTTATGGTGACCAAAGAATCTCATGCTTTAGGTGACATACTTGTGCGCCATGCAGATGGTGAATTGGGTGCTCAAATACAATGTGTTATAGCCAATCATAAAACATTAGAAGAGCTTGTAGAGCGTTTTGACATTCCTTTTATTCATGTATCTGCAGAAGGTTTGAGTAGAGAAGAGCATGAACAAAAAGTAATGAATGAGATAGACAAATTTGAATTTGATTACATTGTGCTTGCTAAATATATGCGTATCTTAACCCCTATATTTGTTAAAGCATATGCCTATAAGATTATTAACATTCATCACTCTTTTTTACCAGCATTTATAGGTGCAAACCCTTATAAACAGGCATTTGAAAGAGGGGTAAAAATCATCGGAGCAACTGCACATTATGTAACGGATGACTTAGATGAAGGACCGATTATCGCACAAGATGTCATAGCTGTGAACCATCGCCTAACATGGAAAGATATGCAACGCTCTGGGCGTGATGGTGAAAAGATAGTACTTTCTCGTGCTTTATCTCTTGTTCTTAATGATAGGGTGTTTGTCAATGCCAATAAAACGGTAATATTTTAAAAGGATAAAAATTGTTTAACATAGTATTGGTAGAGCCACAAATTCCACCTAACACAGGTACCATAGGTCGCTTATGTGTAAACCTTGGAGCAACATTACATCTAGTTGAGCCACTAGGGTTTGACATAGATGACAAAGCAGTCAAACGTGCAGGACTAGATTATTGGAAAGATTTAAATCTTCTTGTATGGAAAAGCTTTGATGCTTATTTGGAAGCACACCCTATAGGTCAAAATTCTTATATGGCTACGAGCAAAACAGACAATCTTTATTTTGATGTACATTTTCAAAAAGGGGACCATATACTTTTTGGTTCTGAGACTAGAGGCATAGATGAAAAGGTACTTTTAGCATATCCTGAACAGTGCATAACCATTCCTATGGGAGAAAAAGGTAGAAGTCTTAATCTTGGCGTGTCTGTGGGTGTAATTTTGTATGATGCATTGCGTCAAAACTATGAGGGTTTTAAAAAAATCACCATAACCAATACGCTTGCAGGTGAAAAGTAATGTCTTTTGGAGATATATTTTACAGCGTTATTCTTTTTTTATTTGTTTTTATGACTTTTGGTATCATTAAAAACTACTATAAGAATAAGTTTGATGATAAAGGTAGACGTATAGATATGCTTGATGAAGAAGATAAGGGGTAGGGAGGTATTTTTATCTTTTAACTATTTTGGTTATAATCTTACTCTTGGAGTAATGAAGGATATGCAGTGATATTTAATACAATTAAGCAGGCTATTTATAGTCTTTACCTTACCAATAGTTTTGGGTATAGGTTGAAAAAAACAAAAGACCCAAAAGAGAAGAAACGTTTGAGACTTGGCTATTCGCAAGCCCAACTTGACACTCTAAATATTATAGTAAATGTTGAGAATCGTGATAAATTACCTATACAAGGGCAGTTTCTTGTTGTTGTAAATCATAAAAGTATTATTGACCCACCTATTGTAGAATTCTCACTAAAAGAGACAGATATTTTTGGACCTTGGATTTCTAAAAAAGAACTTTATAATTCTTTTTTCTTTGGGCTTTTTGTAC
>CAZEUM010000035.1:0-8920 GCA_964514765.1 uncultured Sulfurovum sp. | reverse complement strand
CCTTATGCTTTTAGCTTCTGAAAAAGTAGCTAATGACATGGATATAGATGCCCTAGTCACTGGTGAATCAGTAGCACAGGTATCTTCACAAACCTTACGTAATCTTGCACTTATAGACCAAGTCACAAACAAGCTAATCTTGCGTCCCTTAGCAACCATGAATAAACCAGATATTATGAATATAGCAAAAGACATAGGCACTAAAAGTTTTGCAGAAAATATGCCAGAATACTGTGGTGTAATCTCAAAAAACCCCATTATTCATGGCTCATACAAACGCATGGAGAAAGAAGCAAAACGTTTTGACTATACCGTACTAGACAAAGCAGTAAAAGATGCAAAAATAATCTATGTAGATGAAATTGTAGATGATGTAGCAAATACTGCAACTATTGAAGTAATAAGCGATTTGAATACAGGCAAATATACAGTCATAGACATACGTGCAGAAGAAGCATGCATAGAAACAGATGGCAGAAATATAAAAATACCTTTTCATAAACTTAAAACTGAGTTCAAAAAATTGCCTCAAGACAAAGAATACCTACTATACTGCGAAAAAGGTATCATGTCACAATTACATGCCCAGTACTTGTTAGACTCTGAAAATCGTAAAAATGTTAGGGTGTATAGGCCTTGATTTTAAGATATACTTACACAAATAATTTTAAGGTACACGCATGCTAAAAAAAATACTCTTTTTATTTTTTATATTATTCTCACAGATACTTTTATCCGACACACTCTTTGATGACTTTATTGATGAGCAAATAAAAGTAGAAGCAAAGTTTTTAGACCAGAACCTTACGCTTGATGAAAAAGTAGAGATAAAAGAAGCTCAAGAGTTAGCTTATAGAAAATTTTTTTTACTTTATGCTTCAGATAAAGAAAAACATTTACAAGAACAAAATCCTCATCGTGGGAAAATAGCAAGATTGAAATTACATTTAAATCACAATAAATATAGAAATAATGTCAATGCAGTAAAACGAGACAGAGTGCTTTTGAAAAGCTTTGCTGTACGCAATATGCTAAGAGAGATACTTCAAGATACGCTTATAGCAACCCAAAGTAAATCAAAAGACTTTTTTAAAGACGAGGTCAATGAAATTCTTTTAAAGTATTTATCGAAATATAAACAATTAGATACAAAAGAGTATCTCTCTTCCACGCAAGATAAGACAAGTTCTGTTATTATAGCCCTTCACGAAGCTATACAAAATCATACATATTTGGAAAATGTAGTCAATACATTTACTGCAATATTGCTTGAGGACAGCATAGATATCTATAAAATAGTACGTATTTCTAACTCTAAGTTTTTCAAATTACTAAATACAACAAACGCTTCACCTTATGCTTTAGAAATCAATACTTATTTGGATGTTGTATATTTAGATATAGCCAAAATTATTTTCATGTTAGCTTTTATCTTTATACTGTATTTAGTTCATTTACTTATACCTTTTATCATCAACAAAACCCTACATTATTACAAGTTAAAAGAGGATGATATAGAGTATATACATCTACATATTACTAAACTTTTTAATCTCATAACCTCTGTTTTAATTGCACATGGGATACTTTTTATTTTTTTAGGTTTTGGGAGTAAAGATGTTGAACTTTCTAAAATTTTTGCTATTTTTTATGTACTTGCAACTATGTTGATGCTCTACAGGATTATACATATCATTGCATATCTAAAAATGGATAAAATTCAAAACAGTAAGCTTGTCAAAAATGAGGTCATAAACCTTGGTCTAAAAGTCATCAATGGGTTCATTATACTTATAGCCATCATTTTTATTCTTAGGATATTTGGGGCTAATCTTACTGCCCTGCTTTCAGGTTTAGGTATTGCTGGTGCTGCAATTGCTTTTGCTGCAAAAGACAGTATTTCTAATGTTTTTGCCTCTGTTTCTATCCTTATTAGTGATGTCTTTGAACAAGGTGACTGGATTGAAACTAAAGATGTGAACGGTACGGTAGTTGAGATTGGTCTACGTGCTTCAACCATACGTACCTTTGACAATGCACTTATCTCCATCCCTAACTCTGAACTGACAAATCTTGGTGTAAAAAACTGGACTAGAAGACATATAGGAAGGCGTATAAAACTAGACATAAGAATTACTTATCAATCAGACTTTAATGATATACGTCAGGCAATTTCAGATATTAGAAAAATGCTTAGAGAGCATCCTGGCATTGCTGGTCAACGCACCGAATATAAAGATACTTACCCTGAGTCAAAACTGGTTTCCAAAGAAGACTACAAAGGTATCAAGCGTACCACACTTGTTTATATGGATGAATTTGCCGATTCGAGCATTAATATTCTTGTCTATTGTTTTAGCCATAGCGTTAACTGGGAAGAATGGCTAAAAGTAAAAGAAGATGTAATGTTTAAACTAGCAGACATTCTTAAGAAAAATAATCTCAAATTTGCCTACCCTTCATTGGCACTTTACCGCCCCGATGAAAGTACAAATGATACAGAAGAGACCAAATAAGACTAATTTACTCCTATATATCAATAATACTTGACCAAAAGGCTCTTTTATGCTATAAATCAACAATGATTATTTTAAGGATACTAAATGGCAAACGAAGGATTAGATAAAGCTGTCTCTGGTGAGTATGCACTTGGCTTTGAGATAGATATCGAAACTGATATTATTAAACCTGGTCTAAATGTTGATACCATCAAATTCATTTCTAAGAAAAAAGAAGAACCTGAATGGATGCTTAAACTCAGACTCAAAGCACTTAAAAGGTGGGAAACCATGACTGAGCCTCACTGGGCAAAGTTGGACTATACGCCTATAGACTATCAGTCTATCTCTTATTTTGCCGCACCCAAAGAGCAAATTGATAGCTTAGATGAAGTTGATCCAAAAATACTTGAGGCTTATGAAAAGTTAGGTATTTCACTGGATGAGCAGAAACAACTTGCAGGTGTAAAAGTAGCCGTGGATGCAGTAGTAGACTCTGTCTCGGTAAAGACTACTTACTCTGCAGAGCTTGAAAAGCATGGGGTTATCTTTTGTTCTATCTCTGAAGCCATTCGTGACTACCCAGAACTTGTAAAAAAATACATGTTTTCTGTTGTACCTATGTTTGACAACTACTTTGCAGCCCTTAACTCTGCTGTCTTTACGGATGGTACATTTGTATACATCCCCAAAGGTGTACGTTGTCCTATGGAACTTTCTACTTATTTTAGAATTAATGCTATTAATACTGGACAGTTTGAACGTACACTTATCATCGCAGATGAGGGTTCACATGTGAGTTATAATGAAGGATGTTCAGCACCAACACGTGATGAGCACCAACTTCACGCTGCAGTTGTAGAACTAGTTATTCTTAAAGATGCAGAGATAAAATACTCTACCATTCAAAACTGGTACCCAGGTGATGAGACAGGTAAAGGTGGTATCTATAACTTCGTAACCAAACGAGCCATTTGTGAAGGTGAGAACGCAAAAGTTTCATGGACACAAGTAGAGACTGGTTCTGCCATAACATGGAAATACCCTTCTTGTATACTAAAGGGTGACAACTCGGTGGGTGAGTTTTACTCTGTAGCAGTCACCACCCTAGCCCAACAAGCAGACACTGGTACAAAGATGATACACATTGGCAAAAATACCAAGTCTACCATCATCTCAAAAGGTATTTCAGCTATGAAAGGTCAAAATACCTATAGAGGTCTTGTAAAAATTAACGCTTCAGCTGTAGGGGCTAGAAACCACTCTGAGTGTGATTCACTACTCATTGGAAGCCAATGTGGGGCCCATACTTTTCCTTACCTTGAGTCTAAAGACACACAAGGGCAGGTAGAACATGAGGCAACTACCTCTAAGATATCTGATGAACAACTCTTTTACTTACGTCAAAGAGGTATCACAGAAGAAAATGCCGTGTCTATGATAGTCCACGGTTTTTGTAAACAAGTCTTTGGGCAACTCCCTATGGAGTATGCGGTTGAAGCAAAAGCATTATTAGAATTAACATTAGAAGGAAGTGTAGGATGAGTACAAGCAACAACGAATGCGTAATGAAAATAGAGAATTTACAAGCTAAAATAGGCGATAAACAAATACTTAAAGGTCTAAACCTAGAATTAGAAGCAGGGAAAGTGCATGCTATAATGGGTCCAAATGGTGCAGGTAAGTCGACACTGTCTAAAGCTATAGTAGGGCACTATGATGTAGAAGTAACGGGCGGAGACATCACCTATAACGGTAAAAGCATTGTAGCTATGGATGCAGAAGAAAGAGCATTAAACGGCATCTTCCTTTCTTTTCAGCAGCCTGTTGAAATCCCTGGTGTGAACAATGCCTACTTTTTAAGAACTGCACTTAATGCAAAACTTAAACATGAAGGCAAAGATGAACTTAATGCTGCAGAGTTTTTACGTCTCATGAAAGGGCATTTAGAAATGCTTGGTATGAAATCTGACATGATTAGCCGAAGCCTAAATGAAGGTTTCTCTGGTGGAGAGAAAAAACGTAATGAAATCCTTCAAATGCTCATCTTGGAGCCAAAGGTGATTATCTTGGACGAGATAGATTCTGGACTGGACATCGATGCTCTCAGACAAGTCTCAGAAGGTATTAATAAAATGAAAGATACTAAACGTACCTTCCTTGTTATTACGCATTACTCTAGAATCCTTGACTATATTGAACCTGATTACATCCATGTGCTTAAAGATGGGAAAGTCATCAAAACAGCAGGACCAGAACTTGTACCATACTTAGAAGAGCATGGATATGATGGCATAGAGGAGGAATAATGAACCTCATTACACTTAAAAATAAAAGTAAAGAAAAGATTTCTACATTACTTGACGTAAAAGAGCGTGAGTTACTTGTAGAAAAATTTGCTACACTTGGTCTACCCAATAAAAAGACAGAAGAGTATCACTACTTTGGTATTGAAAAACTATTGGATGTAGACTATAAAACCTTGAACTATATACCTAAAACCATTAAAGAAGGTGAGAAGATAGAGATAGTGGATGGCATAGTGACCAAAGCACCCAAAGGTATGCGTGTATATTATGAAGAAGCAAAGGTAATAGATACAGAGCATTTTGATGCACTCTATTACCTAAGCCACCTACTTTCACCTCGCAGTATCAAGATAGAAATAGACGGAGATGTTCAAGTAGAAATAGTACATAAATTTACAAAAAGTAATACACTTATTTCTTATCGTATTGTACTTTTCAACCAAGCAAACCGTCATGCTACAGTCTATGAGAACTTTGAAGCTGATGATATAAAAAATACACTGGTACTTTATGGTTATGATATGCATATAGCACAAGATTCTGCACTTCGCGTAGTAAAACTACATACAATGCAAAACTTTGGCTATAGTATGGTAGCTTCACACAAAATAAATGTAGCTAAAAATGCCAATGCAGTCCTAAAAAACTTTGATTTGGGTGGAGGTCAAGCTTTACAGGTACTCAAAGTAGAGCTAGCACAACGTGCACATGTTGATGCAGGTCACTTACTCTACCTAAATAATAATTCTAAACGTGGTACTGCCTCACAAATCATCCACCGTGGGGAATACTCTACATCTAAACAAATCGCTAAAAATATACTTGATGGGCAAGCTAGAGGTATCTTTGATGCCCTTATTCGTGTAGAACATTCTGCTAAGTTTACTAAAGCAGAGCAAAATGCAAGGTCTATTTTGTTACATGATAAAGCCTATATGGCATCAAAACCTCAACTTGAAATTTATATAGATGAACTTGAAGCCAGCCATGGAGCAGCCACAGGTCAACTCAATGAAAAACAACTTTTTTACTTGCAAAGTCGTGGAATTTCTTATATTGAAGCTAGAAAAATACTTGTTATTGCCTTTGCCAATACACTTATAGAAACAGTCAAAGATGCAAGACACCAAGAACGTATAAAAACTGCTTTTGAATCAGTTTTTTATAATTCAAATAAAGGATAATTTTATGAGCATAAAAACAACTATCGCTAGATACAAAGAAGATTTTGATCTTTTTGATGAACCTAACGATAAATTAGAATATATTTTTGATTTAGGTAAGAAACATACTACTTTGCTTGATGAAGAAAAAAATGATGCTACTTACATAAATGGTTGTGCCTCAGATGCATGGCTTGTAGGTGAATGCAAAGAGGGGAAACTTCTCTTACGTGGTGAGGGTACTTCAGAAATGGCAAAAGGTATGCTTGCACTACTTTTAGACATATTTGCTAACAGAACAGCAGATGAGATACTCAATTTTGACCCAGCAGGGCTTCAAGATATGGGTATATTTGAGCTTTTATCTCCTGTGAGGCAGCAAAGTTTAGAAGCCTTTTTAAAAATGGTATACGCTTACGCACAAAAATGTAAAGAAACAGGAGCATAGTTATGTCCGAAAAAAGTATTAATAAAAAAATGTCAGAGGAGCATCAAAAGTTCATAGAAAACCAACCCACAGATAAAGGAATGGTTGAAAAAATCATAACCCATCTTAAAGAAATCTATGACCCAGAACTCCCTGTAAATATATATGATTTAGGTCTCATCTACAATATAGACGTACATACAAATAAAGTAAGTATGATGAAAAAAGCAAAAATAACCATGACACTTACCTCTGCTACTTGTTCTTTCTCGCAAGTGATTATTGACCTCGTTAAAAGTATCTCGGCACGTCAAGAAGGGCTTGAAGATGTAGATGTAGAGATAGTCTTTGATCCACCATGGGGACAAGACAGTATGACAGATGATGCAAAGTTGGCGATGGGGTTGTTATAATCCTATAACCTATTTTTAGATAGCTTCTATGGTTTTTGTAGATAAAAACATACTTTGAGAAAAGAGGAGTATGTCCAATACTCCTGCTTCCAAACAAAACAATACTTAAAATTAATACCCTACATTCTATATTATCATTAAAAAATACATCTTTCAAATACAACACAAAAAGATTAAATTCGGCGATTGATTACAAAACACCAAATGAAATTTATTATCAAGCTATCAATAATTTAGACTTAAAAGGAGAAAACTTATTTTACTGGTCTTGGCAAAGGGGGACATTATAATATTATTATCTTCTGTGTCCAAAATAAGGTTCAGAGTAAGGACCCACAATGCTGTTGCTGTCAAAGTCATAACCTAACAGGTACGGAGGTGAAAGGTAGTTGGAAGTAGTTAAATACCTTAGATGTTTTGATTCAACCTATAGATTTAAGTACTTCAGAGACGTTAATACCAACACCTACATAGGCTACTCTTGATTGTTGGGTATATGCTTGTGCATTTTGATAGCCTCTTGTGTAATAGCCTAGATGCATTTCACCATAACGCAATAAGTTTGATCGCATGCTTTCAAATCCAGAAAATTTAAGAGCAAAAAGGTATTTCATGGAATTGTATTGGGTAAAGATATCCACATTATCGCGAAAGTTTGGTACAAACTCTAAGCGAAGATCCAGTTTTTCTTTAAAAGCAGGGTATTTTTCACTTATATAGTAAAAACCTGCACCTGCGGCATTCATGATAAAATCTTTGTAGGAAAATCCTTGAGAACCACTAAAAGAATCACCAAACTCCATAACACTTTGAAAGAATAAAGAACTTAGAGGACCATAAATCATTGATTCTTCTTCTTTCATACCCCAGTATTTATAAAGTGACGCAAATCCCCATGCCCAAAGGTGTGTAGCGTGCATATGACCTAGCTTATCGGAACCTCCAGATTTTGTATCGTGTTCAAACCACCCTTCATCACCCAAAACTGGACTAGAGGAAAAATAATCCCAAAATATAATACCCCAGGTAGTTACTACAGCAGCACCTACAAGATTGGCATAAAGTACTCTATTGTAAAGTTCTTCATCTGTAAGTGGTACTTCTGTTTCTGTGTATTCACTAGACGTTGTTGCATTAAAGTCAAAGTTTTTAGCCTCTCCAGCCATAAGGGAAGCACAAAGGATAAGGGTCAGAAAGATATGTTTCACGGAGGGGTACTCTTTTTGTATTATTTTTAGCACGAATTATAACATAAATTGAAGTAAATCATAAACACCAAGCCCTAACCATAATTATATTACAATGGCAGAATATATTTAGGAGAGTTTAGTATGAAAATTTTACTCATTAATGCCAATCCTGTTGTCTCTAGGTTGCTTACACTTTGTACGCGAGACAGACATTTACTCTTGGATGAAGTAACAAACATAGATGAAGTGGGAGCAGGTGCATATGATTTATTATTTGTAGATGATGGTACTGATGTAGAGGCTTTAAATAGCCTACTTAACGATGATAATATTGAAAAAAAAGTATTTATTTCTTATACTAAAGAAGCAGAAAAGGGTTTTGATGAAGTCATACAAAAACCATTTTTGCCTTCACAAATCATTAAAATTATTAAAAGTATTGAAGTGAAAGAATTAGAGGATAAGGCAGAAGACAAAAATTTTATTTTTCTTTTGGCATCTGAAGAAGTGAGGGTGGAGAAGAAGAGTGAAGTTTTAGAAGCACTACCTTTGGAAGTACTTGATAGAAATGAGATTGAAAAAATAAAGTCATTGTTAGAAATGGATGACGAAGAGCCAGAATTTTTGGATCATTTGAGTGAAGATGAAGTGCATATTCGCAAGGCTGAAGTCATTAGGGAACAACTAATTTTAGAAGGGCTAGAAATATTAAATGAAGATGAGATTGTCGATGAATTAAGTGCAAAAATAAAAGGAAAAGTACATAAACATCAAAAAAAGAGAAAGAGAAAACAAAAAATATTGCACTGTAACAAAAAAGAACTTTCCAAAATTGATGCAGCTATGACAAGGTCACTTGAAAATCTAAAGCCTAAAACAATGAAGAAGTTTTTAAAAGGTAAAAGTATTAGCATTGAAAT
>CAZEUM010000034.1:0-9280 GCA_964514765.1 uncultured Sulfurovum sp. | reverse complement strand
GCAAATATGTCCTCACGGTGTATATTTCTTTGTATGAGTGATACAAACTCTATTAATACATCATCTCCTGCTTGATGTCCATACTGGTCATTTACCCTTTTAAAATTATCTATATCAAATACAACCAAAATACCCTGATTGTTGTTCCTAAGCATTTTTTCTACCTGAGTATTAAAATAAGTCTTTTTGTATGCACCCGTAAGTGCATCTGTTTGAATCTTGTTTGTTAATTTAGTTATTTTAGTGAGGGTAAATAGCTTACGATTAGCTTCAATCTGTGTTGCTTTTAGTATAAAAGTATCTTTACTGATATTAACATACTCTTCTTTACTATTAAGATATTCAAATAATTTATCATAACTTTGAAGTGAAGCATCTAAATTATGATAAATTTTTAAATTTTTACGTCGCAAATCTGCTATTGTCTGAATGCCAAAATACTTCATAAATTGGTTATTTGCATAAGAGATTTTATTATTGTTTACTACAAATAAAAGTGCATTTTGGCTATCTAATATCTTTTGTAGGGTATTGTTTAAAAGTATGGATTCATTGTTATATTGTAAAAGTTTTTGCTGTGCATGTGTCATATCTGTAACATTGTGGAGCAAAACCAATAAAATACTTTCATTATAATGTTCAACAGAAAAATTGACATATTGTTCATTTTTATAGATAGATTCTAATTTATAAGCCAAGGAAGGGTTAGAAAATATTTTTTCAATCTCTTTTTGAGAACCTATAAACTCAGGTAATAACTCTACTATATAGTCCCCTATTTGTGGTGATTTTATAAAATACCTATTGAACCTTAAAGACATCTCAATAATTTTCCATTCTTTACTAACAAGTACATACTCAAATCTATCTTTTGACAATATTGCATTTAGTATAATTTGTATATTTTTCATGACAATATATTTTCCATTAATTTTATAAATAAGGGTTCTATATTTTGACCATCTTGAGCAGAAGTTAAAAAAACATCTTCTACTGCTTCAAATTCTTGCTCCATTTTTTCCTTAGCTAGGCTACTTAACATATCTATTTTATTGTGTGCAACTATAAACTTTGAATCTGGATTTTCACTTAGAAATATCTCTTTGTATACTTCTAATCCCTTCATGGTTTCTTCACGTGTCACATCTGTCACAAAAATAGCACCACTAGCACCCCTATAATAGCTTAAAGAAATTTTTTCATTAGGTGTTGAACCTTCTATGTCCCAAATCAGCATTTCACATTTTACCTTAGCTAAAGTAAGTACTTTCTTGGAAATGTTCACACCAATGGTTGTCAGGTATTTGTCCTCAAAAGCACCATCAATATATCTTTTTACTAAACTGGTTTTTCCTACGGAAAAATAGCCCAGTAAAAGTATTTTTTTTCTAATCATTTATCATGCTCCTTAACTTATTTAATATCTTTTTGTCATCCAGTTAAAATATAATTTTTATACGCCTTAACACACTTGAATTTCTTTCATCTTTAAATCTTTGGTCTAAATAATTCATAGCTAGGCTCAAATGATTGATAAGTGTTGCGTCGCTGTGCTTTTTTACGATTTTTCTATCTCGTATATGACCAGCACTTTCTATGTAGAGTGTTACATTTCCATGAGAGAGTAGTTGTACTTCATTTTTTGTATCGTTGTGCTGTATCCAATCATCGATAAAGTCTTTAGTAGCAGATGCCATAGATACAACCATGTGGGCATCCTTTATCTTGTTCTCCATATTCGATATCATACCACCCATAATAGGATAAAGTGCATCAATTATCGTATCTTTATTGCCAGCAATCCTCCTAGCTATAGCAGGTGCTACACGCTTCATGATAGTGGTATCATCATGTGTCTCAAAGTCTAATATATCGACTTTTTCTTCTGGTTTTTTAAGTTGGCTGAGTTCATCGGCCAAAAGAAGTTCTTTTGGCTTCTCTAACTCCAAAGGACTACTTTTCAGTTTTTGTACCTTGTGTTGGCATAGCATTGACATCCATACCTTGTATTTTCATTGCCATATCTAAAAAGCATTTGTGCCATAGAATCACGCGAAAGTTTATCATCAAAAAGTACAGATAGTCCTTTTTGGGGTATTGCTTGTATTTCATTTTGTATAGCTTGCATATTTTCTCCTATTTTTTGTTGTAATCGGAAATATTTTCTTTAAATATTTTGAGTTTTGTGCGTTCTTTTTATGTTGAAGAAAATACATTGTCTATCTTTTTTTCTAAAAGTTCTACGTTATTTATATTTTTATCGGACATGGTTCTCTCTTTCTATATTATAGTTAAAAATATTAATTGTATACATTTTAACATATAAAAGTTGTTATTATGGTATTATTTAAGATAAAATACAATTAAAGAGAGAAAATAGAATGTTTCAAAAACTGGCACCACTTATTATTTTGGCACTGTTTGCTACGGGGATGTACCTCATGATACAAGGTATGGACAATGCTGTTGAGATGACCAAAACCAAGAAAGAGGTTAAAGAAGAGGTTAAAAAGTAGATATTACTTTTAAAATATGCTCTACTTTTTCTTGGGGCTTAATGTCTTTGTAGATAGGACGACCCACCACAGGGTAATCAACGCCCTCTTCTTTCGCAAACTCTAGTGTTGCCACGCGTTGTTGGTCTCCTGCATCTTCTCCAAAGGGTCGTATGCCTGGGCAGAGTGTTAAAAACTCTTGAGATGTAGCATTTTTGATGGCCCTAGACTCATAAACAGAACACACAACGCCATCTAGCCCATTCTTGTAAGACATCCTTGCAAATTGTTCTGCTTTTTCGTTGATGCTTTTTTCATACACATCTTTAAAATGTTCTTCATCAAAAGATGTCAATGCAGTAACTGCAAGCACTAATGGACGTTTTTTGTATGTACTAAGTCTTTGCATCACAGTTTTCATAGCCACAGAACCAGATGAAGCATGGATATTGAACATATCAACGTCCAATTTGGCTATCTCTTCTGCGGCGTCAGCCATAGTGTTTGGGATGTCATAGAGTTTGAGATCGAGAAATATTTTAAACCTAGGGTTTATCTTTTTAAGTGTTTTTATAAACTCTTTTCCGTCACGAATGTAAGCACGGAAACCTACTTTCATCCACACATTATGATTTTTGAGAGACTCTGCCAATGCTAAGTTTTGTTTTTCTGAAGGTAAATCTAGTGCAATACATAATTCCATATTTTATTACCTTATATTTTATTGGATTTTCAATTAAATTTTTTATAAATTTTTCAATTAAATCTTCTTTGGGTATAATTATACTTTAAAATTAATTACATAAGGACTAAACACACATGTTTGGAAATGACACAAAAAAATATGACATCACTCAAGATGTTATGGACACATACAACTACGCTAAAATCAACACTTCTAAAGGGGCTATCTGGGTAAAACTTTACCCTACAGATGCACCTAACACTGTAGCAAACTTTGCACACCTTGCCAATGAAGGATTTTATAACGGACTTAAATTTCATAGAGTTATAGACCAGTTTATGGCTCAAGTAGGATGTCCTCATTCAAAAGACAATCCATCTATGGCAGGCACAGGTGGTCCAGGATGGAACATAGATTGTGAGACTGACACAAGTACAGAGCCTCATAGACGTGGAACTCTCTCTATGGCTCATGCTGGACCTAACACAGGAGGAAGCCAGTTTTTCATCACTTTTGTACCTACCCCTCACCTTGATGGAGTACATACAGTATTTGGTGCTATCGAAGAAAATGATACAGATAGTTTTATGGTACTAGATAACATCGCACAAGATGATACTATGGAATCTGTTGAGATTATGGCAACTAAAGCATAATTATAATTCACGGATAAGCATAAGGGATTGTCCCTACATATTGTAGGGTTGTTCCTTGTTGCTAGCTAAACCAAAGGATACATTTATGTTCGGATACTACAGAATAGCAGCAGCCGTTAACAAAACACTTGTAGGAAACCCTAGAAAAAATGCTGAAGAAGTCATCACTCTCATAAAAGAAGCCCATAGAAAAGAGGTTTGTGTCATTGTATTTCCAGAGCTAACCCTTACAGGATACACTGCCTCTGACCTTTTGATGAACCAAACGCTTATCGCCTCTCAAAATGAATCTCTTGAAAATATATTAAAAGATATGAAAAATATAAATACTATCGCTATTCTAGGTATAGCTGTATTTGAAGCCGATAGGCTCTACAACTGTGCAGCTGTAATCCAAAATGGAAGAGTACTAGGCGTTATACCAAAGTCTTATCTGCCAAACAAAAAAGAGTTCTATGAAAAGCGTCACTTTACTACGGGTCGTGACATTACTAGAACGACACTTGATTTGCTAGATGAGGAAGTACCTTTTGGTGTAGACTTGCTTTTTGCAGACAAAAAAGACATGACCTTTGGTGTAGAGATATGCGAAGACCTTTGGGCAGTCACCCCTCCTTCCAACCACATGGCAAGCAATGGTGCAAACTTACTTTTCAACCTCTCTGCTAGCAACGAACTCATAGGCAAACACGAGTACCGTGAAGAGTTAGTGCGAACCCAAAGTGGGAGATGTATGGCTGCCTATGTGTACTCGAGTGCAGGGGTTGGAGAGAGTACTACAGACACTGTCTTTGGTGGACATGCCATCATAAGTGAATATGGCTCTATCCTAGCCCAAAACAAACGCTTCTGCATGGATTCACATCTTATTACAGCAGATGTAGACTTAGAGCGTTTACGTTGGTTGCGTCTCAACGAGTCTAGCTATGGTGATGGCAGACGTAAAAAAACTAGGGTTATTAAAGTTGATACCTTGCCACAGATGAGCAAAATAGAACGACCCATCAACCCTATGCCTTTTGTGCCCTCTCGTTATGCAGATAAAAAACACCGATGTAACGAGATAGTTCATATTCAAGCACACGGTCTCATAAAACGTATGAGCCATGCACATATCAAAAAGGCTGTTATAGGTATAAGCGGCGGGTTAGACTCTACCCTTGCCCTACTTTCTACGCATAAAGCTTTCGAGATGATGGACTGGGATGTACAAGATATTATTGCTATAACCATGCCAGGATTTGGTACTACAACACGTACAAAGTCTAATGCTATGAAGCTTTGTGTTGCACTAGGTGTGACACTTAAAACTGTAGACATTAACGACATCTCTCTTAAAGAATTTGAAGCCATAGACTATGACAAAGATGACTTAAGCGTAACCTACGAAAATGTACAAGCACGAGCTAGAACCAGCATACTCATGAACATGGCAAACAAAGAAAGTGGGCTAGTCATCGGTACAGGCGACCTAAGTGAGATAGCTCTTGGTTGGTCTACTTACAATGGCGACCATATGAGTATGTACGCCCTAAACTCAGGCATACCAAAAACACTCATTCAGTACGTCATAGAGTACTTCAAATCTAATAAAGACATTGCTGAGGTAATCGATGATATATTGGCAACACCTATCAGTCCAGAACTACTCCCCCATGTTGCCGATGAGATAGTCCAAGAAACAGAAAGCATAGTAGGTCCTTACGAACTACATGACTTCTTTTTATACCACTTCATCAAGTACGGAGCAAAGCCTTCCAAGATACTTCACTTAGCGTCCATAGCCTTTGATACGAAATACGATGAAGGTACAATAAATAAATGGTTAAAGGTATTTTTAAAGCGTTTCTTTACTCAACAGTTTAAGCGTTCTTGTATGCCTGATGGTCCTAAAGTAGGAACCATATCTTTAAGCCCTCGGGCAGATTGGAAGATGGCTTCTGATGTGGATTTTGAAGCTTGGATTGTTGGCTTGTCTTGACTTTAATTTAGAGATTGAATGAGATCATCATCCTCAGTATTCAAGCTACCTTACTATATGATATTAATAATAACTATAAATAAGGAGAAACTATGTATATAGGAATATTTTACGGCTCAAATACAGGTGCTACAGCTCTAGTAGCAGAACAGATCAAAAAAGAATTGGGTCTTGAGACTACTATACATGACATCGCTGAGACTGAACTCGATGTCTTTGATGACTATACACATATCATTATAGGTACGTCTACTTGGGGGTGATGGTGACTTACAAGATGACTGGGAGATGTAAGTGCTTTGAGTCAAATTTATGAAGGGTGATGGTGACTTACAAGATGACTGGGAAGATAAATTTGAGGACTTTAAAAAAGTAGATTTTTCAGGTAAAACTGTAGCATTTTTTGGACTAGGAGATCAAGAACTTCATGGTGACTTTTTTTTAGATGGCATGGCATTTCTTTATAATGTAGTTGCAAAAAGTACCGCGAACATCGTAGGGGATGGTTGGTCTACGGAAACATATGATTATGGAGACTCTGAAGCTATAAAAGATGATGCCTTTATTGGTTTAGCAATAGATGAAGATAATGAAGACGATCTAACACAAGAACGTGTAAAAAACTGGGTTTTAGGTATCAAGGAAAATTTTAGTTAATTATATTTACTTTAATGCAAGAACTTAATCAAAAATATATTAGAATGCGATGAACACCAAAGAAGCAATAGCTTCATATAATGATAGATGAAAACAATGCAGAAGCTAGCATCAATTATCAAGGTCATGGAGATGTATTTCTTAAACAAAACTTGAGTGAACCGTTACAGTATTGTAATGATTTGGAAAGAGAAGATGTTGAAGCATTTTTCAATAATTATGCAGAATATTATTTTGGTGAAGTATCTTTAGACTGGCAGTTTACATCAAAGCCTGCTATGGGTAAAGGTAAAATAGCAATGTGGTTTGCTAAGTACTGGAAAAATGGTTACTACGAAGCACCGTACGATTAAACCTTTCCTTACCCTCCACTCTTTTGAGTGGCAAATAGTATATTAATCCATCTATCATTCTCCAACTAAAGGAAAATACGATGCTCAAAACTCCCTTGCATCATTCTATTAAAATTATTTTACAAGGTCTCTTTTGGCTCTTGCCTATTGTTGCCATACTCATCATACTGTCATGGCTTTATGGGAAAATAACTATGATGGTAGGATGGGTCTTTAGGTTAATAGGGTTTGAACCTCATAGTCATGTATTTCTATGGGGTCTCTTTGTTATTTTTGTTTTTCTTGTCATACTCTATGTTTTGGGATGGTTAGTGAAGACTAGGTTGGCAAATTTGTTCGAGTACTTTTTTTGTAAAATTCCAGGTTATTCTACCATTAAAGGGCTTGTGGGTATTTTTAATTCTTCCAAAGATGGCAAAAACCAAGTATTGGTTGTGGCTATTAAAGGGTTTGCAAAAGAGGGTTACAACATAGGTTTAATGTACTCACAAAAAGAGAGCATCATTAAAGACCACTATACAGTTACACTTTCTATGTCGCCCATACCAAATGGTGGGTTTATGTTTGAAATACATAAAGACAATATTCTTGTCATAGAAAATGCAACTTTTGATAATAATTTACAGTATCTGCTTTCTATGGGTGTGAAAAGTTTTGCAGATATTCTTAAAACAGAACCAAAACCATTGCACACATTAATGACCTTAGAAGAGTGGTTAATACAAATAGATTTAATTTCTTTAGAAAGCCCTAATAATAGCCCTTCGTGACATTAGTGCAACATAAAATCAGAGTATTTTTTTATTATAAGCTTATCACCAAGAAAATAAGCTATAATTTATGCGATGAAAGATGAGTTTCGAGTTCATCTCTCGTGTGTTAAGTGTTATTGCTAGACCCCGAAAGACTCTCTCTGATTTGGAATCCACTTAAATTTTAAGTGAAAATTATTACCCAAAGGTACAAAAAATGGCAACATTAGTAAACGGAACTGTTAAATGGTTCAACGATGAAAAAGGTTATGGATTTATTCAACAAGAGAATGGTGGAGACGATGTATTCGTACATTTCCGTCAAGTAAACAACGACAACGGTGGACGTGTAACATTGGCTGAAGGTCAAGCAGTAACATTTGAAGTTGGTGAAGGTCAAAAAGGTCCACAAGCTGAAAATGTAACACCACTTTAGTAGTGGTTTTAGCAGGCTTTTTGCCTGCTAAGTTTATTTTTTTATTTCCTTTTTTCCCTACCAATACACTTTCAAATTTTTATCGTAAAATATTTTAAACAATATTTCTATTTTTTTAAAAGATAATTTTTATTTTTTATTTTAAGATACTCGTAAATAGCTTTAACTTCTTCATCGGTAAGATAATACCGAGGCATCACCTTATGGTAGCTATTGACAGATTTAATTATTTCGGGGAGAGTTTTTTGGCGTATATCTGCACCTTTTAAAAGCTTCTTTCCCTGTACATCACTATATTCAACAATGGTTTTTCCCTCAGCACTTTCCCCATGACATTGAGAACAACTAACCCCTCTTGGATTGGCATAAAGCATTTCACCATATTCATAATCTGAAATAAAATCTTCGCTACCCCACAACAGTAGAGGTAAAAAGACCCATAGATGTTTCATATTTGTATTTACCTTTTATAGGCAACATTCCTGATGCCTAAACTATTTTTGATATAATACCTTAAAAATTATAAGGGCATTCTATGCAACTCATTGATGGTAAATCTTTAGCCAAGAAAGTGCAAACTTCTGTAGAGACTCAAGTGGAACAACTTAAACAAGAAAAAAACATTGTCCCTGGACTAGCAGTCATACTCATAGGGGACGACCCTGCTAGTCATGCCTATGTTAAAATGAAAGCAAAAGCCTGTGAAAAAGTAGGGTTTTACTCTATTACACACAGTATGCCAGATACTATTTCCCAAGATGAAATTTGTGCAACCATAGAAATGATGAACAACAATCCACGTATAGATGGCATATTGGTGCAACTTCCTTTGCCAAAACATGTTGATACAGACAAAATACTTGAAGTTATAAACCCTAAAAAAGATGTAGATGGCTTCCACGCATATAATGTAGGAAGACTGGTTGCAAACCTCGATAGCTTTGTTGCATGTACTCCTTTAGGTGTCATGAAAATATTTGAGGAGTACAAGATAGAACTTGAGGGCAAAGATGTTTGTGTGGTAGGTGCATCAAATATAGTTGGTAAACCAATGGCATCCTTACTCTTAAATGCCAATGCCACAGTAACTACCACACACATTTTTACCAAAGATCTCAAAGCACATACCTCTAGGGCAGACATTCTTGTAGTAGGTGCAGGTGTACCTGGGCTTATAAAAGAAGATATGGTTAAAGACGGTGCCATTGTGATAGACATTGGTATTAACCGTTTAGAAGATGGCTCTCTTGTGGGTGATGTAGACT
>CAZEUM010000033.1:0-9322 GCA_964514765.1 uncultured Sulfurovum sp. | reverse complement strand
ATAAAGAAATCATTCCTATAAATTGTTTAAAACTCATTGTTCAAGGTGGAAGTTTACATTGTTCAACAATGCAAATTGCTTAATTATTTGATGCTGTAGGTTATAACTTGGCAGCAAATTTATGGGTCCAATAGTGCGTAAATCTTGCAGTACTGTTCTCCACATGAGCCATACCCATGTCTTCAAACTTTGGATTCATCAAATTTGCACAATGTCCATCACTTTTTAACCATCCGGTAACAGCCTTTTTTGCTGTATCTATGTTAGTACCAGCCATTAAATTTTCTCCAATAGTTCTATGCCCTGTATATCCATTCGTTTTTATACGCTCTTGAAAAGTACTTCCTCTTCCTAAGGAAAGTATCTGTGCTGTCCAATCAGAATCTGCTCCTGAGCCTGTATGTGAAAAAGTATTACTCTCTGCCATATCTTCACTGTGCGAATATGCAGCCCTATAAAGAGCATCATTCCAAACTAAAGGTGTAGTAGCAGGCATATTCCCCCTTTCTCCACAATCTTGTTTTACACTTCTTGCATTATTGACAGCATCAAGATATGCTTGCTTTATATTTGCTCCAATAGCAGGTGCGTCAAAAGCATTGATAGTATCTGATGTTCCTGTTATTGGGGGGGGAGGAGTATTGGTCTCATCTACATTATTATCACCTCCACAACCTACTAACAATGAGATAATAAATATATAAAATGCTATTTTTTTCATTTCTATCCTTAAAAATATAATCTAACTCTAATTTTATTAGTATATTTAAAAAAACTTCAAGAAGCTAAGACAAGCATTTTTTTGTTACACTACCCATATGAAAACAGCCCTTATTCAACAAGCCTATACAAAAAGTAAAACACAAACACTCGCATGTACACTTAAACACATCAAAATTGCTGCACAAGAAGGGGCAGAACTCATTGTCCTACAAGAGCTACATCAAACAGAATATTTTTGCCAAAGTGAAGATGTAAGATTTTTTGCTTATGCCAATAGCTTTGAAGAAGATCTAAAGTTTTGGTCTACTGTTGCAAAAGAACACAATATTGTTTTGGTTAGCTCTCTTTTTGAAAAACGCACTGCTGGGCTTTACCATAATACGGCAGTTGTTTTTGAAAAAGATGGTTCTATTGCGGGGAAATACCGGAAAATGCACATCCCTGATGACCCAGGATTTTATGAGAAGTTTTACTTTAGCCCTGGAGACTTAGGTTTTAAACCTATACAAACATCTGTAGGGAAACTAGGTGTTCTCATTTGCTGGGACCAATGGTACCCCGAAGCTGCACGTATTATGACACTCAAAGGGGCAGAGATACTCATCTACCCTACTGCCATTGGTTGGTTTGATGCAGATAAAGAAGCAGAAAAGACCCGTCAACTGGATGCTTGGATAACCATACAACGTTCCCATGCCATTTCCAACGCTATTCCACTTATTTCATGTAATCGTGTAGGTTTCGAAAAAGATGCTAGTGGGGTAATGCCTGGTACTAGGTTTTGGGGGAACTCATTCATCTGTGGAGTGCAGGGTGAGCTGCTTGCAAGTGCAAACAATACAGAAGAGATTATTCTCTATGCAGAAATAACACATACACGTACAAAAGAGGTTAGAGATATTTGGCCATTTTTAAGAGACAGGCGTATAGAAGAATATGATTGTCTTTTAAAAAGATATTGTGATGAAGAGTGACACATAGTTATCTTAATTTCTAATTTTATCAAAGTACCATATGAAAGCAAACATAAGCCCTGGCGTTTTGGCAATACTTTCATCATAAATGAAAGATTTTGATTCTTTACGAGGGAGATAGACAACTTCTATCATTTCCTCATCTACCCCTCCACCTTCACTCACTTTCATACTGTCATTTACTGTTACATAATAAAGCATTTGTTTAGCCCCTGCAAACCCTACAGAGGTATGAAAAGAGGTGATTTTTTCCAAACTTTCAAGTGACACAGCATAGCCACACTCTTCTTCAACCTCTTCTATGGCTATCTGGGCTAAAGTGAGATTTTTATCGACTATACCTGCGCATAGCTCAAGTGTATACCCATCATTATTGTTCAAATATACTGCTGGACGAAACTGCTTTACGAGGATGAAGGCATCTTTTTCTGTATGGTAAATAAGTATAGAAACAGAGTCATGTGACTGCACTACCTCCCATGATTTTTTAATACCGTTTTGCTCATAGGTAGCCAAAAAACTCTTAATAAACTTCGCATCTACTAAAGGTTCTAATTTAAAATTCTTGAGCTTATTGTGCATCTTTTACCCTTATACTTGTTTTTTTATTGGATTCCCATATAAAAGGTTTTCCTTCTTCTCTAAGATGTGTTAAAAGTTTTTCTTTATATTTTTTGGCATCTTTAATAAGAACTTTTTTATATTTAATTGTTTTTACATCTTCATATTTTGTAAACTTTTTCAAAATAGAAGTTTTAATAGACTTTTTACGCAAAACCCTCATAGGATTAATCCATCTACCATTTTTTTTCATTCCAAAATGTAAATGGGGTCCAGTACTACGCCCTGTTGTCCCTACATATCCAATAATTTGTCCTTTTTTTACCCTTTGCCCTTTTTTTACCCGTGTCCTACTTTGGTGTGCATAAAGTGACTCATAACCACCTGCATGTTTAATCTTTACTACTTTTCCATAGCCACCCATCCATCCAGAAAAGCTTACTTTCCCTGCATTTACAGCCAAAAGGGGGGTACCTCTTTTGGCTCCAAAATCTGTACCATAATGTGGACGATATCGTTTTAAAATAGGATGATATCGCCTATGCGAAAAGGAAGAAGTAATCCGCACATGTCGAACAGGCATTCTAAATCGTGAGCCTTTTTTACTCACGCGAACCCTTCTTATGTAAGTTACTTTCTTCTTTCCTGTTACGGCATAGGTCTGTGATTTTTTATCACTCTTGTAACCATAGCCATCTTCATCTGCATATATAAACTGTTGTTTCCCTCTTGATTCGTACATTGCAATCTTTATAGATGGGAGATAATAGGGTTTACCCATTCTAATCTTCTGCGTATACAAGAATGAGACTTTGTCACCTTTTTTAAACTTTTTAGCATCAAGAGTACCCTTGAACAGTTTTCCCATTTTATATGCTAGACCAGGGTGATTTAATGCTACACTAATGTCTGTATAGAGATTCTTTTCTATGGCTACAGTAGCACTATATTCCTCTTTATCATATACAATGGGGATAATTTCAAACTGATACTCTCCACTCTTACGCTCTTTTGCTAAACGTATTTGCATCTCTTTACCTATGGGGACAAGCACTTGTTCAAGCGTACCATCCGAAGATATTAATTCGTGAAAAAGTTGTCCACTTTGAATATCAGAGAGAAAAATAACATCTGTTTTAGAAATAGACTTCAACACTTCTTGAGATATATTACGCTCACTCAAATAACTAGAGAATGTTTTCCCTTTTTCCCAATGTGCAAAGATGACCTTTGCCCCAAATAAAGAGTTTAGCATTACCATCATCAGAATTATACTTTTAAAACTTCCCATTTTGCACCATTATTCCTAGCATATATTAGGCATAATTATAACCGAAATATGTTAATATGCCTCGCCATCTCAATCACCTCCACAGCAAATCAAAACCAAATCTCACGTAAGCTAAAAATATCATAGATACCCTAGGCAAACATTTTTCTAAAATTTCTATAATATGTTCTTCTTGCCTTTCATGCGTATTGTGGTCATAGGGAAGCTCTTTTTAATTTCCTTTGACTTGTGATACAAAGTGTTGCTTGCTCTGTACTATTTTCTTTAGCATTTTTTTTGCGTATGTAAAGCATTCAATAGTTATAGGAGTTTTATCAACTCCTTTTTCTTTGACTTTATCCATATCTCCATATGCATGTACCCATTTGCTCCTGCAAGCAATGTAAGCAGTAACATAAATAGCACCTCTCCTGTATTGAATTTTAATTGTTTGCATTTTCTGTAGTCGGGTAGTTGTTGAAATCGTTTAAGTAGGTGCATCACAAGTATAATGCCTTAATAGTTTTTAATATTATACTTTCTTTGTGCTTAGTCTTGATTTACCGTAAATCACATCACTCAACTTTTACTATATTGTTTGTATAATAACAAGGAGACCTCTAAGTCAATATATTTATACTCAAAGGATTGTTATGTACAAAATAGCATTCATTGCACTCATATCTTTGCCTCTATTTTCAGAATTCTTCCCTAAAGAAGTGCACACTTCTATAAAGTCGTTGAAAGGAGATAGTATTACTCTCAAATCAAAATTTCCTCACAATGGCATGAGTGGTGTTGTTATTCACGATTATGGCAATAATCTTACTGCAATTATAAGTCGCATCACACAACTATCATCTTCGGGGCAAGCTAAACTTCTTGATGCTGATGTCATAGACCATGATGCACTGCCAAATATTAGAACTACCATATCTACCAAAGATAAAGTCATTGGTGGATATCTATATAATAATGTTCTACTCTTGGCACCTGATGCTGATACTTATGCAAAAATTACCTCAGCTACACATAAAAAATGGGTACATCCTGACCTTTTTGCAGTCTACCTTTCTACAAGGGGGGATGATACTCCAAATAAAGAAAATCTAGCTTCATTTGCAAAAAAGTTTCAAATAGGTCTTATATATATCGTCCATAAAAATAGTGCTGTACTACTAGACCCTATTTCAGGGGAAATTGTAGGAGAGAGAGACATGTCAGGACTTCCTAAAAAAGGGAAATTTCCCTTTTATATGCGCTTAAAAATACTTGGTTCTAGCTGGTTTGGTACCAGTAAAGATATTGGTGACTATTACAAGACTATGCAATCTATTTAATGCATAACATATTTTAGAAAGAAACACATGTTAGATAAAAAACATATACACTATTTCGAAATACTTGTGGGAAAAGAGAATGTTTTTAGTGATAAAGCATACCTTTTCGCCTATTCTTATGATGCTACACGTACACATTTTGAACCTGAAGCTGTCATTTTTCCAAGAGATGAGGCAGATATTTCTACACTGCTCAAATACTGCAATAAGCATCTCATAGTTACTGCCCCTGGAGGTGCTGGTTCTAGGTTTACAGGTGGTGCTTTTCCTGCAAATGGGGGTATTATTCTTAGACTAGAAAAGCATATGAATAAAATCTTAGAAACAGACATGGAAAATATGGTTGCAGTTGTCCAGCCAGGTGTCATAAACATGGATTTACAAAAAGCTGTTAAAATAGTTGTAGACATGGATGGCACACTCTCTAAAGAACATGGTATTGGCATGTCAAAAGCACCTTTTATGGGTATTATCTTTGACTATATGGAGATACAACTTTTTAAAGACATTAAAAAATCATTTGACCCTAGCAATATTTTAAACCCAGGCAAAATGGGTCTTAATAAATTAAATAAAATCTTTTAAAGGTAACACAGTTCATGCAAAAAAACATACAAGCAAAAATAATCCTAAAAAACTATTACATATTCTTACGTGATTTTTTCACTGACCTTCTTGATAACAAGATAGGACATTATGCTGCAAGCCTTAGCTGGAATACACTCTTCTCCATCATTCCTTTGCTTGTTATAGTCCTTTGGGTCTTTACTACCCTCCCTCTATTTGAAACTGTACAAAAAGATATAGAATTGCTCATCTTTGAAAACCTCCTTCCTACAAATTCCAAAGATGTAGCAGAGCACATCAATACCTTTATGGCAAATTCAAATAAACTGGGCTATGTTGGTGCTTTTTATGTCACTTTTGCTGCAATAATGTTCTTTAAGAACTATGACTATATTGTCAATGATATCTTTTCTGCACCTAGTCGTACTATTACACAAGCTATAAAAACCTATCTACTACTTATGCTTATTATTCCTCTTATGATGGGAGCCTCTTTTTATCTTTCCACTTTTGTTCAAGGCTATTTAAATAAGACCAGTATCACCAGTTCTATTCATCTTTTTTATTTTTTACCCTACCTCATCGTGTGGATGGTCTTTTATATGCTCTACCAAATGTCTGTTAATACCACCGTAACAGTCTCAGCAGCTATGATATCTTCGTTTATCACCTCACTTATATGGTATCTCTCAAAAAGTGCTTTTCTTTTTTATGTTATGCATAATAAAACCTATGATTCAGTGTACGGAAGTGTCTCCACCCTGCTTTTTTTCTTATTATGGATTTATATTTCTTGGGCTATCTTTTTACATGGTTTAAAATTTTGTGATTTACTAAACCAAAACAAAGAGATAGAACAAATATAATATAGCTATAGCAAGGAGTAGATAAAACATTTTTGGCTGCCATATCGCAGCCAAAGAGAGGACTATATATGCCCCAAGCACCCAAGGACTAAGTAATACCTCTATACTTGAAGAAGGCAAAGTAAATAAGTAAAGCAAAACACTATCGAGCATATTTCCAAAACCCACAAGATGTAAAAGCATCATTAATGGATAAAAAGGTATAAATAGTAAAGAGAGTAGTGGAGAGAGTAGCTGATATGGACTTGTAACAGGGAAAACCCCATGCACGACAGGAAGCATAAGCACAAATATACCAAAAGGTATAAATACCAAGCTAATCATCCATGTCCTACACTTTTTAGCATACTGCAATAGAAGAAAAATGTAAAATACTCCTGCAACAGAGAAAGCAAAGCCAAGAGAAACAAGCAAAGAGGGGAAAAGTACGATAAGTACCAGCATAATAGTCGCTAAAAAAGTAAAAGAAATCAATTCTACACCAAATAAAATCACGACCCATCCTACTAGTACCATCGTATACGAGCGTAACAAAGAAGGAGGAAAATCTACAAACCAAACATAAAACCCTAAAAGGAACATTGCTAGAAAACCCATATCAAAAAGTGCATGTCTATAAGGGAAATATCTCTGCTGCAAGGGGCTATAAAGTAATAAAAGTAAGCCATACACCAGACCCCATAAAATCCCCAAATGAAAGCCACTTAAAGCCACAAGATGACTAACACCTAGTAATGCAATTTTCTCTCTTAGCTCTTTTTCTAAAGGTGCAGCAAAAAATATAGCATTATAAAAAGACTGTAAATAAATATCTTCATGTTGTGAAGCTACTTCTTTTAACAAAGTATCTTTAAATGTTAAAGGGAGTTTTTCCATCTCTTTTATGCGACTTTTCACATAAAATGTACCCAAATAATCTTGAAATGTAATGTTATTATTAGGAAATATCTGTACACGTATACGTGCATGATAAAAGTCATCTTTTTTGTGACTTGTGGTATAAAAAGTAAAGCCTTCATCACTTTTGAGTTTAAGTACTTGGTAAGACCTTGTACCTTTTGACTTTTCATAGGCATTTAACACTGTTGCATAAGTATAGTAAAAAGGTTTGCTAATAAAGTTTTGATACGATTGGTATTCTATCAAAAGTCGTATGAAAATAAGCAGAGACAAAATTACTATTGTCCCCACAAAACTTTTATGGGTTTCAAAAAGTTTAGGTTTTTCCATAAAGCAAACCTAGACCTTTAAATAGTAGGAAAATCTATATTTATATTTGCTTCTTGCATAGGAATATCCGCATCTTCATATTCTATCTCAAAAGCAGCTTGTAGTGCTTTGTCTACAAAACGAGTGAAATTCTTTTGGAACACCAGTTCAACTGTTCCAGTAGGTCCATTTCTTTGTTTTCCTATGATGATTTCTGCATCTTCTTCTGATTTCTTTCTAAAGTCTGAAGTGTATTCTTTCCCTTCTGCTTTAGCTTTCATCTCTTTTTCTTTTTCCATCGCTTCACGGTAAACATCATCACGGTAGACAAATAAAATGATGTCAGCATCTTGTTCTATGGCTCCTGATTCACGTAAATCAGATAACATCGGACGTTTATTATCTCTACTTTCCACACCACGGTTAAGTTGTGAAAGTGCCACAATAGGTATCTGTAGCTCCCTAGCCAACTGTTTAAGTCCGCGAGAGATTTCAGAAACCTCTTGCTGTCTTCCCTCTTTACCCTCTCCTGACATAAGTTGTAAATAGTCAATTATGGCTATGGTAATCTCTGGGTGCTGAGATTTGAGCTTACGTAACTTTGAACGCACATGATGTATGGTTGCATAGCCACCATCATCTACAAAAAGTTTTTTGCTCCCCAAATCCTGCGTTGCAGCAGAAAGTTGAGACCACTGCTCATCTCTCAAATCCCCTACCCTTAAAGCTTGTAAAGGTATGGATGTTTTAGCAGAAAGCAGTCTCAACATCAACTGCTCTGCAGGCATTTCAAGTGAAAAAAAAGCCACACCTTCATTACGTTCCATGGCTTTAAGTGCCATATTTAGAACTAGTGCAGTATTGTGTGTGACTGTCATGTCTTCAAGTAAAAAAAGATGGTTTCCATCTAAAACAAAGCCATAATACGCATCTACTTTATCGAATGTAAGCTCTATTCCTGTATGCATATGTTCTCTTTTAGATAGCAAAGGTCTTGCTTGTTTTCGAGAAATTAATGTAGGTATAGTATCTAAATGCCCTACAATACGCACCCTATAGACATCACACTCATACCCTATAGATTTTATGCTGGCTTTTTTCTTCACAAAAGAAGCTCTAAAGCCAAGAGAATCTGCTAAGAACTTTACTTCCTGCGCAAGATTTTTACTTTTTTGTACTATCTCCATGACATGATACTTATCATCATAGTAGCCATCACTGTCTAACAAACCTGCCAACAATGCCAAACGCTGTTCTCTACTAGCACTAAGATAGGATTGTGGTATATGCTTGTTGTCTATAACACCCAAGAGTCTTAGTTTCCCTTGTAAAGAATTGCTAACATCTCTTAATGCCCCTTCTTTTTGGATGTTTGTAATGCCAAACATTGTACATTTACCTAGCACTTCATAACGATGTAACTTTTTATCTAAAGTAAATGCATATTCTTGCAGATAAGAAACTACCTCATCATCTTGCGTAGCAATACGTACATCCGAACTTCTCCCATCGCCTAACCATAAACCCAAAAAGTAAGGGTCAATATCTAAATTTTTTTCTTCAAACTCGACAGCTACTTTATAGCCTTTATAGTTAGACTTAAATTTATCACTCTTCTTTATATACTCTGAGACTTCTATATTGAGTACATCACCATGTTTATGTTTTCCCTCATTTCTCGAACGCTTCAAGGACAAAATATGAGACTTGTTTACACGGTAATCCATTCCTTTATTTTGTCGTACCCAATACATTTTTTCTCTACCTCTGGCCAAAGAGAGTACATTTCTTGGAGTAGAATCATCACCCATA
>CAZEUM010000032.1:0-9516 GCA_964514765.1 uncultured Sulfurovum sp. | reverse complement strand
TTAATGCTAGAATTGTGGTTCAGGGTATTCGTTAGAGATGCGAATTCGCCTATTTATAGAGGCATTTGAAGATTTTTTGAAAACTTAATTTAGCTTATATTGTGAGTTTCTCTGGAATTTGCAAGTGGCTCTCTTACCTCTGATAACAGACTGGAGTTTTCTAATCACAAAAACATATCTAAAGTTTTAAATTATGAGCATTATTTTTGTCACCCTTATTCATCTTGGGAGAGAGGGTTGAATGAATATACCAATGGACTAATCAGACAATATATCCCTAAGGGAACAAGTTTTGATGATATTACAGCAGAACATATTAAAATGATTGAAGACAAATTAAATAACAGAGCAAGAAAAGCTCTGAACTGGAAGACTCCAAATGAAGCTTTTTATGGTTTTAAAATGGCAGGTTAAGGTAGAAATAGGTATGATTTTTCAACTCAAAAATTGCACTTCAGATTTAAATTTTGGGGTTCATTATAATTTTATCCTATTTGAAATAAGAATCTTGGAGATGTTGTTTGGTTTTCTTGGGGTACTATTGAGTGGTTTTTTGGGGATATTATAGTTCACAGTGGTATATTGGGTGAAAATTGGGTTTTATCACCCCACTAAGTGAATACCCAAACTTTTGAAAGAGTGAGAGGAGGTAAGATGTGAGTGAAAAAAGCTGTAGGACTAACTAGTTAATTCAAAGATTTTTTTGCTTGCAGGTTGCCTTCTCTCGCTCTTCCCAAAGGGTGCTGTGCTTTTGCCCATACTCTGCGTTAGATTTTCTCGAATTCGCTAAGGCGAGTCCTTCAAAAATCTGCCTTGATTATGAACAAAATCACAGCATCAAAAATTTGGGTATTCACTTAGTGGGGTGATAGTTGGGGTGATTGGTTACGAAAAATGTTTGCTTGGGGTATCTCTGATGTTTTTAGCTTACGTGGGTTTAGTTTTGATTTACCGTGCCCTATGGCACAACAGGTCTGCCAGGAAGCTGGACTTCCCCCTCATGAGATGCCCTTACCTCTGCTTTACTCACCCCTTGAGCCATAAAGCTAATAGGTTCTTTTCCTGTTTGATGGAGTAGTACTAAAACTTTATCTTTTTCATGATAAACATCAAAGAGTTTTATACCTTTCATCACTAAGTCTACTTCAACCCTCTCTTCGTTTCGCAAGGGAAGAGTATAGGCATTTCCTTCTACCCTGACCAATGCTTTATCTTCTTTTAATATGAGCCAACATACTTTTGCAGAGGGTAAAGAATAAAGTGAGTTTCTAGTATTTTCCATACAAATTCTAGAAAATTCATTTCTTATTATACTTATATTTCCATCAGAGCCTATAATATCTAGATAGAGAGTTTTGTTTGCTTTGGTTATTTTTTTAGTTTTTTTTAGATAATGTAAAAGATGTTCATTAGAATTCTGCAGTAAATCTACAGAAGAGAATAAGGCAACAATGATGATGCCCATAAGTGCTATGGAAATAAGCACTTCAATAAGTGTAAATCCTTTACTATTTTTCATACTTATTATCCGTCCATTATCCCAATACGTACGGCTTCTTCATAAGAGGTTGTACCTTTTATCATCATAGCTCTTAACTTATCTGCAATAGTTAGCATGCCTCTTTTTTTCATTGCATCACGTACTTGATGATCATTGAGTCCATCTTTCATCATCTCTTTTACGTCATCATCTATCATAAATAATTCGCCAATGGCTTGTCTGCCCTTATATCCTGTAAAATCACAGACCTTGCAACCTACAGCTTTAAAATATAAGGCGTCTTTGTCTAAATTTATTTCTTCACATGTAGCAGGAGCTAGTTTGATTTCTTCTCTACATTCTACACATAGTTTACGTGCAAGTCTTTGCGCGAGGACACCTAAGAGTGTCGAGGAGACAAGAAAACCTTCTATTCCCATGTCCATCAAACGTGACAATGCAGATGTGGCATCATTGGTATGCAGAGTAGAGAGCAGCAAGTGTCCTGTAAGTGCTGAACGCAGTCCTATTTCTGCTGTCTCTTGATCCCTCATTTCCCCTATCATAATAATATCTGGATCTTGTCTAAGGATGGAACGTAGACCTGCAGAGAAAGTAAGTCCTACTTTTGTATTCACTTGTATTTGAGAAATATTATCGGCATTGTATTCTACTGGGTCTTCTACTGTGATTATATTCTTATCTGGTGTGGCTACGTGCTGAAGACATGCATGTAGGGTTGTAGATTTACCAGACCCTGTAGGTCCAGTTACGAGTATCATACCATGTGCATGGGTGAGTAATTTATATAAATCTTTTGTGATATCTTCTGTGAAGCCTAGAGATTCAAGTGTGGGGATATGCTCTGATTGTGACAATATACGCATGACGACTCTTTCCCCATGATAGGTTGGAAGTATGGAGACCCTTACATCAATATTTTTACCAGATATACTTAGTTGAGTACGCCCATCTTGTGGTATTCTCTTTTCTGAAATATCAAGATTTGAAATAACTTTAATACGGTTGATTACTAAACTTACTATGCTCTTGTCTAAATCTAAGTGTTTTTTTAAAGCACCATCCATACGTAAACGCACTTCCCCTTTACGCTCAGAACTCTCTATGTGAATATCACTTGCACCCTTTTGTATGGCTTGAAAAAAGAGTGAGTTTACAAGCTTGATAATAGGTGCAGACTCTTCTGACGAAAGTAAGTCTTGTGAATTACGGATAAATTCTAAAAGATCTGATTCTACTTCTATGAGTTCATCTGAAGCTGTAGACATTTCATCAAAGTCTGTACCTGTTTGAATCTCTAAAAATTTATTATTTAAACGCTCAAAGCTTTCTTCATCTAACATATTTATAGGATAGTCAAGTGAAAGTTTGGACAAATAATTTAGTGCTTCAGCTAAAGATTTCTTTTCTACTATGGCTGTTTTAATTCCATTTATTTCAGAAAAAAGAAGTGCGTGTTTAAGTGCTAGTTTGTGATTAATCTCCTCTTCCCAAAGGGGCTCAAGATTAACATCTATCAATGAATGAAACTGCATTAGAACGCCCCAATCTCATTCAACATATCTCTTTTTGTTCTTCGTATTCTACTGCTTGATGGCGCAGACTTAGCAGAAGCGATGTTCGGCTGGTCATAAGACTGCCCTGTTCTAAGTTCCAAAGCCTCTTCTACTAGTACATTGTAGGTTCTTTGCAATTCATCAAGCTCAGAGAGCATACTTTTCAATTTTGCTAAGTCACCACTTTCCCTTACTATATAGGGAGTAAGATAAATTGCTACATTTTGCTCCCGCTCTGTCTCTGCAGATTGGCTAAATAGTAAATCACCTAAAATAGGTATGTCTGATAGATAAGGTATGCCTTTCCTACTTACTCCTCCAACTCTTTTAATCAATCCTCCCAAGATAACAGTCTCTCCATTTTGTACAATGGCATTTGTTTTTACTGTTCTTTTATTGGTGGTTGGTCTGTCCGCCAACTGTATAGAGGCAGGATCAATATCTTCTATTTGTACTTCTACCTCTAGCGTTACTTGATTGTTGCTTGAAAGTCTTGGCTTGACTTTAAGTGTAAGCCCTATATCTTCTCGTACAAAATTGTTTACAACATTAGAATCAGCAATTGCGACCTGCTGTGCTGTAGTCATAATGGACACAGTCTGCCCTATATAAATCTCTGCCTCCTTGTTGTTGGTACAAAGGACTGAAGGCTCAGAAAGAAGGTGTGCCGCACCATTTCTTTCCATAAGATCTAAGCTTGCACCCAAAGCAAACACTCTATCTGTTGCTTCAAATGTAAATGCTGGCTCTGTTATAACAACTGGATTGCCATGAGCATCCATTTGAACCGTTTGGTTATTTTGATTTAAAAACCCCAAAAGTCCTGGAGACATTTGCATAGAAGCCGCACCTAAATTCCCTGCTAAAGTATATAGTCCTGCCGCTGTAATAGCCCCCCCATTAAATCCATATTGGAATCCCACCTGTTGAGCTACATTACTATCTACCTCAATAATCTTTGCCTTTACATACACCTGTACCTTGGGGATATCTATCCTGCGTATGGTATCTCTAATATTTTTCATTTGCTCCGCTGTGGCAAGTAAAATTAAGGCATTTCTCTCTATATCGGAGACAACCATCGCATTGCTAGGAGGAGTCCCACCTTTTTTAGGTTTCTTAATTGCTACATTATTCATCTGAGAGATAAGTTTACTCATAATTTCTTCCATCTCTTCTACGTTAGAATTTTTGAGTCGTATCACATACATCTGCTGCGTTGTACTCTCACCCTCAATATCTAGTTGTCTAATATATTTTATCATCCGATTTATATTTTCTTTTTTACCCACCAATATAATAGAATTGGTCGCCTCATCTTTTAAAATATCTACCTTTTCACTTTCGATAGTTTGAGGAAAAATCTTTTTTGCCATATTTTGTGCATTTGGGAATACATCTTTGACAATAGAATTTCGTAATTTTATGACTACTGATTTTTTTGCACCTTTTTTTTCAATAACATTAATTATTTTAGAAATCGATTCTAATGTTCTTGGTCTAGCAGTAATAGCTAAGACATTATTTTCCTTAAAAGAAATCACCCTAGCATTTTTATGCAGTAGTGGTTTTATCTTTGCACGAAGGACTGCAGCATTTGAATTTTTAAGAGGGAACATAACTGTTTTCATGGTGCCCCCTTCTATTCTACTACTTACATCCAAGCCTTCTCCTGCAGCAATATTACTTTTTACAACCCTATAAAAGTCACCCTGATTGATAATCGTAAATCCTTTACCTCCCAGTATAGCATTTGCCAAAGGAAGTAATGAACTTTTTTTAATTGCTGTTTGGGAAACAAAGTTTATTTTACCTTTAATATCTCCCTCTATTAAGATATTTTTCTGAGTTATTTTAGAAACCATTTCTATAAAGTCTTTTACGCTTAAGTCACGAAAATTGATATCTACAGTCTCTTCTTCTGCATATATTCCTGTTGTCAAGACTAGCAATGCCCCCAATATTATTTTAGTTAACTTCATATTCTAACTCCATTTCTTTTTTACCTCTTTTTATAACCATGGTAAGGTTTTCTATATTTTCTATATTTTTGTACATAGCAAATGCTGTCTGATAACTGTCAAGTTCCTGACCATTGATTGATTTTATCATATCTCCTCTTTTTAGACCAAGTTGAGAAAAAAGAGACCCTCTCTTAATGAATGTTACACCAAAACCTTCAATTTTATTGCCTTTTTTAACTTCTCTGATACCTATGTTTTTTTGAATATCGCCCAAATTTTTTGCATAATATGAGATAAGTGATTTGTCTATAATCTTATGGCCTCCAACATCAATAATCTCACCCTCTACTTCTCCTGATGAGTCTTTGCTTGATTTAGGAGGTTTAACTACTTGGATACTTTCTTTTCCTTTTCCTTTAATTTGAAGAAGTATTTTGTACATTTTTTCATTTTTACTAAAGGTCGCATGATATCTCCCCGCACCTTCAAGCACAAAACCATTAATTACTTCACCTCTACCCAGCACCTTTGTTTTACGCTCGTATTCAACCGTTACCACTGTAGTATCCGAGGCATGGTAAATAGCTAAAAGTTTGATACCCTTAACCTTCCTTGCATTCTGAGATATTTTATTTTTAATTTTAGGAGCTTCTGCCATGTTTGGACTTAGCTTCACTCGATAATAAAGTGCTTTCCCTCCCTTATTGGGTACATAATTAATATCAATTGTAGGCAAGACCCATACTTCAAGTATAGACCATAATATTTTTACCACAAAAAGAACAATTAGTATCATCCATAGCCATTTGACCATTTCTTGTTTAAAAAGAGGTTTCATAGACCCACCCCTCTTCACTTTTTTTCAAATGAGATTTTAACATTTCTATATTTTTATTCTCGTTAAAATCTAAATGTATTTTTCTTTTATCTAAACTAATCTCTCCATGCACAACACCAAAAGATCCGATTGCCTCAATTTTTATAAATAATGGAGACAAAATAGAATGTGTAAAAATAGCTTTTTGTATTTCTTGGGGTACCATACTTTTCAAACTATCATCTATCTTTAGACCTGACACTTCAACACGAGAGTAAAAAAGTAAAGATACAACATACACTTCGTCAATATTGGCGATATTAATACCTTTAACATACACGCTTACATTTTTAAGATCCAAACCAAACAAGCCTTCTTCTATTACTTCTTCATTTAACTCAATATCTTGTACATGCAAAATTTCTTCAAGTTTATAATAAAGTTCTTGTTTTGGCATTAAAGTGATAATCGCTAGCCAAACAATAAGGGGAAGAATTACTATGTATTTTACCATTGACATTTGAGTTCTACATTATAGGATGAGTCTACATTTTTAATATGTAGCTTTTTAATTTCTATGGGTAAATTTAAAATTTTTGTCACTAATTTACTGAGTTCCTTATCGTTAAGAGCCTCATAAGTAACACTTATTTTTTTATTTTTTTTACTCCAATGTACTTTATTTTTAGGAAACAATGCTTTCAACTTATCTACTTTTTGAGTGATTTTTTTATCTGACCATATTTTCTTTAAGGCTATAACCTCTTTTATCTCCGATAAAGCAATCTGGGATTCAGCCATAGACTCTCGTTGAGAAGAAATTTGCCCATGCTTATATATATACCCTATAAACATAAACACAAAAGCTATCAAGACAATGAGTTCATTTTGATATCGTCTCCAATTCATAATGTACCTTCTATTTTTAAATCGTAGCCTTTTGAATCATTGACTGTTTTTAAATTATGTTTCTTTGCTAATGCCTTTAGATGTTTGAAGACTTTTGCATCTTTAGCAGATAAATACGCAGAAAACGATTTTTCATTCATTTCAAAAGAAATTAACCTAACCCCTTTAAAAATCATACCTGATACAATTTTTACAGTTTCACGTTTTTTACGCTCTGCCTTGTCTCGTATCTTATATTTAATCATAACACTGTCTCGTGTGTATTTACTTAGCAAGGAGGGGTGAGACTCAAGTAGTACCATCTTTTGCATTTCTATAACTTTTGAATTACCATTATAACGTGAACCCTCAACAAAAAAGACTAATGCTAAAATACCAAACATAAAAGATAATATAATTGTTTGTTTTAATGTCAATATAGACCCATGCACACTCTGAAGATTAATACCTTTTTTAGGACTAAAACTATCATCGAAAACGAGGGAACATTCATCATTTAGTGCTATTTTTGGTACAATTACAATCACCTTGTCTAAAGATATTAATGCCACATCCTTTCCTAAATCCAAAGGTGCTACAAAGTGTGCTTCTGACTGCTGGGTAAAAAAAACTTTGGAGATACGTTCTAAAGTAAAATTCTTTTCTTCCAAAAATGCACTAATTGTTTCCAAATCATATGCAATAAGAACCCAAGCATCATCTTCTTTCCAGACCATATACTCATGCTCTTTTCCCTCTTCTAGCAAACCTTCAAAAAGGGAAGGTGCAATTTTTTTTGCCTGATAGGCATATTTCACCGGTAAAGTCTCTTTTTTTAGGGTATAAAACTGAGGTGTAAGCATCACGTTTGCATCTTCAGTCAGTTGCACATCATCCATAGCAGAGTATACTAGAATTAATGTTCTACTCTTTTCCATAAAATTCAAAATGTTTTGCCCCACCTTCGATATATTCAAATCTAAATCTGTAATATACTCCATCCACAACATAACGCACAGAACATTGTGTTTCTTCTAAAAACTCTTTACCCACCAAAAGAGATTTTCTTCCTGCATAATCGCCAGCGTTCGTCCTAACAAATACTTCAAGAGGTTCTTTTTCAAGGGAAGACACCCATTCTCTAGTTGCAGACAACTCGACAGTAAAAAGATACGAAATCAATTCTGCGGAACTGTACTCTATATCTACTTTATCCGATTTTAAATAAAAAGAAAAATGCTTTTCCCAGGGTACTCTACCTATTTCACTATCATCCACTTCAAACTGATAATTATTTAAAATATTTGTAAACTGTTTATATGATATAATACCATTTTTTTGATGAAGTCTTCTTTGATTTTGACCTCCAAGCCTATTCTTTGCACCCATCTCTTCATATAAAAGTTCCAATAAACGACCTGCATTTTCAATATCATACTCTTGCACAAGCATCTCAAAGAGTTCATGAGCTAGATCTATCTTTTCCTGATTTTTAGCATCACTCTCCAACCCCAACCAATTTATATTTACCCCGCCACTCAAAGGCTCACAGTGCAAGAGCAAAGAAAACGCTCCATCTTCTGACTCTAGGGGGAATGCTGATTGATAGAGCATGGAAAAAAGTATTTTTTTATTTTCAAAATTTCCAAAAATTTTACCAATATCTGCATAATAAAGATCTGCTTGAATCAATGCTTTTGTCTTACCTGCATCATTCTGTACTTCTTCAAAATAACTCAAGAGTACCATAGTCAAAGCAATAATTACAGACAACACAGAGAGCGTAATCATCAAAGCAAAACCCTGTTGACTATTAACGTCATTATTTGTATAATATATTTTATCCATTTAAAAGCTCTATTAAAGTAAAATTTCTTGTTTAAGAGATAATATTATACCTAAGAAAAATAAAGGATTTATCAATGAAAGAACAAAGAAGATTAAGAGCAGGCTTCTCACTTATAGAGCTACTCATAGTTATCGTGATTTTGGGAGGGCTTGTTGCAGTAGTTGCACCAGGGCTTATGGATGCAGCCGATGAAGCAAAAAGAGATACTGTTTGCCTTAAGATGCATGATTTAAAGAAACGTTTAGACATGTTTAAATTAGACAATGGTACCTTTCCTGATACAGAAGAAGGATTTGCTGCACTTGTATCAAACCCTGATGTAGATAAATATCCTAATTTTCGTGCTAAACCATACTTAAAGAAAATGCCCAAAGACTCATGGAAAACTCCTTTTGTTTTCGTCAAAAAAGGCGATGAAGTTGAAATTATTTCTTTTGCTTCAGACCGAAAACCAGAAGGAGGAGAAAGTGGCAGAGACATCTTGTTTTCGGAGTGTAGTAAATAGAGAGTAATATGCCTTCTTTCAGAAGATATGTCGCACATAAAGGCTTCTCGCTTATAGAGCTACTTATCGTTATACTCATCATTTCTATAGTCTATTTTCTTGGATTTGATGGTATTGAGTTGGGTGAAAAAAGAGTAAAAACCTTAACGCCACTCAATCTAAAATCAACCATTGTTAATTCTGAATATTTTACTGGTGAAGCTACCCTTCTGTGTATCAACAAATGCCGCACTTGCTACCTAAGACCTGATATATCCTCAAATTTTGAAGAGTATGAAGGTCCTATAGACTTTAGCGACCTAACCGCCTATACAATAGATGATAATGATGGGCTAATCCCCATAGAGTACGAGCGCTATCAAGACCAAGCAATCTGTCTACTAATGAACTTTTACCGTAATGGATCATCCACTCAAATCATCCTTGAATATGATGA
>CAZEUM010000031.1:0-9666 GCA_964514765.1 uncultured Sulfurovum sp. | reverse complement strand
ATGAACAAAATCACAGCATCAAAAATTTGGGTATTCACTTAGTGGGGTAATAGCAACAAGACCTAGCATATTTCACAGAGTTTACCCTCAAGGGGCACCCCGTCTTTCGTAAAATATGCTTCTACCTTTTTTAATATGTCACGCTCTTGTTTAAGTACTTTGTTCTCTTTTAGAAATCTTTTTGCTTCATCTTCAAAACTTTCTTTACTTGTGTTTCCTGGCGTAGCAATAGAAATATTATTTGCTTGTTTATATTGCCTAATCCAGTTGTAAAGTATTTTCTCATTTACATCCAAATATACTGCAATTTTTGCTGTTTATTTATCCGAATTTATCGCAAGTTGAATACTTGAATCTCTAAATTCCTTGGTATATTTACTATTTCTCATCATGACTCTTTTTCCTTATTCATATTGATTTGGGCTTATTGTAGAAATTTATTTTCTACATGTGCCTACAAGACAGCAGATTTAATCACCATGAGTTTCTCTTTACTCACCTCTTCCATAGAGTAAGAAATACCACCTAAACCAAGACCAGAGGCTTTTGCCCCACCAAAAGGCATCCAGTCAACCCTAAATGCTGTATGGTCATTGACCATGACAGCTGTAGCATTAAGACGCTTTACCCCTAAAAGTGCCGTATCAATATTTTGGGTAAAGATAGCTGCCTGAAAAGAAAACTCAAGACTGTTTGCTTCTTTAAATGCCTCTTCAATATTTGTATAGGTGTAAATACACACAAGAGGTCCAAAGACTTCTGAGCTACTTACTTTAGAGTCTTTAGAAGGGTTTAAAAGTATAGTTGGCTCAAAGCAACTCTGCGAAATTCGTTTTCCTCCACAAAGAAGTGTTGCCCCTTTCTGCACAGCTTCTTGCACCCATAATTCTACTCTATCGACCTCTTTATGGGAAATGAGTGGACCAACTTCGGTCTTAGGGTCTAGTGGGTCACCCACAATGAGTTCTTTTGCTACTTGTGTTAACTTAGATGACACTTCATCGCAAATGCTTTCATGCACATAAATACGTTGCACAGAAACACATACCTGACCTGCATGGTAAAAACCACCTTTTGCAAGTGCGGGTATGAGGTTTTCTATAGATGCATCTGCTTCTACAATCACTGGTGCAACACCGCCATGTTCAAGCCCTACTCTTGTACCTGGTGAGACTTGTGAATTCAAATACCATCCCACAGCACCCGAACCAATGAAAGCCAAATAGTCAATCTTTTTATGTGTAGCTAAGTACTGAGCTTCTTCTCTATGGCATACAATGACTTGACACCATGGACGTGGCAAACCTGCTTCATATAAAATGTCTACAAAATGCATAGCAGACATAGGTGTGGACTCTGAAGGTTTTATAATAACAGGAGAACCAACGGCAATGGCAGGTACGGTTTGATGCACAGCAAGGTTTAAAGGGTGATTAAAAGCAGAAATAGCCGCTACAACACCAATAGGCTCTTTCATGGTATAGGCGATACGATTGGTAGAGCTAAGCGTATGTCCCATGGCAATTTCTTTACCTTCAAAGGCACCCAAATGTTCAATAGCAAGCTTCACACCATTTATAGCACGTTCAACTTCTACCTTTGAGTCCATATAAGGTTTTCCACCTTCTTTTACAGCTATGAGTGTAAGCTCTTCTATACGGCTACGCATAATATCAACAGTTTTTTCTAAAATTTCAACACGTTTGTACTTGGGCAACCATAGTGCTTGATTTTCATACACTTCACGCGCGCTGTCTAGAGCTTTATCGATGTCTTCTTTGCTTGCAGGGGTGATGGTTTGTAATATTTCTCCATCATAGGGAGAGCTAACAATAATGTTTTTCATGATATTGGTTCCTTAAATTTCTGAATACGCTTAGATGAGGCAACTTTTATTTTCTAGTAACTCATTTAAAATTTTATGATTTAAACTATAATCGATTGCTAAGTCTATCACATGAATACCTTTACTTTCCACTGCCTGTTTCAAAATAGTAGAGAAATCATGACAAGAACTTGCTTTGTATCCAAATGCACCGTAAGACTTGGCATACTGTACAAAGTCTGGATTTTTATAGTCTAGTCCAAAGTTATCAAACTTCATGTTTTCTTGTTTCCATTTAATCATACCGTAAGCATTGTCATTTAAAATGATTACAACAAAATCCAAACCCAAACGCATAGCTGTTTCAAGTTCTTGAGAATTCATCATAAAACCACCATCTCCACAGACAGAAATTACTTTTTTATCTGGATGTACAAGCTTTGCGGCTATGGCTGAAGCAAGACCTGCACCCATGGTTGCCAAAGCATTGTCAAGGAGCAAGGTATTTGGCATAAAACATTTATAATTACGTGCAAACCATATTTTATAAATCCCATTATCTAAAGTAAGTATGCCATCTTTGGGTAAGACATCACGAATCTCTTTTAATGCTCGTTGGGGTAAAATAGGAAATCTATCATCTTTAAAATATTTAACTATGTGAGATTGTGCTTCTTCTATGACACGCTTAAAATAGCTAAAATCCCAATATGCTTGTTTTTGTGCGAGAAGTGTTAATGATTTTATGCTGTATGCTATGTCACCCACCACGTCAAGTTGAGGAAAGTAACTATCAATAATATTTGAGGGAGAGAAGTTGATGTGTATCACTTGTGTGCCCTCTTCATACATGATAAATGGAGGCTTTTCAATAATGTCATGCCCGATATTGATAATGAGATCAGCTCTATCAATGGCACAATGAAGATAATCATTACTCGATAGTGCTGCTGTACCAAGACACAAAGGATGAAATTCATTCACCACACCTTTGCCCATTTGTGTCATAAAAAAGGGGATGCCTAGCTTATCTATAAAATGTTCTAAAACAAGGCTTATACTTGTACGATTGGCACCTGCCCCAATGAGAATAAGAGGCATTTTTGATGCATATAACATTTCAATAGCCCTATGTAGGCTTCTGTCTGCTGCTCTAGGATTTTGGTATGTCTGAACAGGAAAAATATGCGTATTTACATCTTCTCTGGCAATATCTTCAGGAAGTTCAAGATGCACAGCACCTGGTCTTTCTTCTAAAGCTATTTTGAAACTCTCTCGTACCATCGAAGCGATGTTGTCCCCATGTACAATTTGCTTAGAATACTTTGTAATCGCCTGCATCATATGAACAATATCTATAATTTGAAAACGCCCTTGTTTACTTTTTTTAATAGGTTTTTGTCCTGTAATCATCAACATGGGCATAGCACCTAAGTTTGCATAAGCACCTGGTGTTACAAGGTTTGTAGCACCAGGTCCAAGGGTAGATAAACAAACACCAACCTTGCCTGTTAACCTGCCATATGTTGCTGCCATAAATCCTGCACCCTGTTCATGTCGGGTCAAAATAAATGTAATATGCGAATCTTTTAATGAATTTAAAAAATCAAGGTTTTCTTCTCCAGGTATACCAAAAATATATTCTACACCTTCATTCTCTAGTGCCCTAATAAATAAGTCTGATGCTTTCATCTATAGATACTCCTTTGGATTTTAAAATAATATAAAATATCTTTGTTCAGTTACTGTGGACAAAAACATAAAACAATTTTAATTATTATATCGATTCTCTTCTGCTATACAGATATATTACCCCACTAAGTGAATACCCAAACTTTTGAAAGAGTGAGAGGAGGTAAGATGTGAGTGAAAAAAGCTGTAGGACTAACTAGTTAATTCAAAGATTTTTTTGCTTGCAGCTTGCCTTCTCTCGCTCTTTCAAAAGGGTGCTGTGCTTTTGCCCATACTCTGCGTTAGATTTTCTCGAATTCGCTAAGGCGAGTCCTTCGAAAATCTGCCTTGATTATGAACAAAATCACAGCATCAAAAATTTGGGTATTCACTTAGTGGGGTAATAACTATGCTTCTACAGTTGCTAAGGTCAAAGCAAAGAGTACATTTACACCATGCTCCAACAATACCATTTGTGCCTCTTGCAATGTAATACCTGTTGTAATGGTGTCATCTACAAGTATCACATCAATATTTGGTTTTCCTGTATACACAAAATCTCTTGGATTCTCCAAGCGAAACTGCAAACTTTTAGCAGAATAATTAACGCTATTTTTTGCCATTAATGTACTATGAAGAGGTATAACATATTTTCTTTTCATACTTCTTGTAAGTACTGCTACATGGGCATATCCATTTTTTACTCTTTCATCTATACCTACAATATATACATCTCTATCATCTGATTCGACAAACTCTTCCATAAAAGGTTTTAAAGTCATATTTGCCAGTGATTTATAGATACGATACCCTTCAGGTTTATGTTTTGTGTGCAGTAAAGATTCAAGTGTGGCATAGCTATAAAAACTTATAACATCAAGTGTACCAACTCTTTTTGTACGTATATTGGATACAAAAAGCTGTGATATACAGGTTTTACATAAAACAGGAAGACTTAGTTTAGCGCAGGCATAACAACGCATAATTACCTTTCTAGGGTTGGACTATTATTGTGTTTTTCTGTATTAGCAAGGAAAGTTGTAAGTTATCTTCAAAAAACCATTGGGAATCAACAGTAATCCTTAATCCCTTCAAAGAAATACTGCCTGCTAATAAAGGCAAACGCTAAGAGAAGATAACTACAAGAGCATTATAACCCTTCTAAACTTAATATATAGGCAAAAGATAAAAAAAACTATTATTTTTTATTATAATATTTACAGGAGCCACTTGCAAATTTAACCACCTAACCCAATCAGTTTTAGATATAGTTGATTTTATATACCATCAAAAAAATAACTCTACTCTCTTTTTACATCATTCCATTCGAGTTAAATTAAAGTTTTATGTGGCTATTTAACCCTATTTTCTAAGAGATAGACTATCAATTTACATTTCATTTTTACACCTATCACTCGATGTACTTTAAGTAAGTCTTTCAGAGGAGAGAAAAAACTTTAATAAGACTGGCTTTATATTAAATTGTAGTTAGATATACTATTTTATACAAAAAGACACAAAAGGAATACTATGAAAACAATGACATGTAAACAACTCGGAGGGGCTTGTGACATTATGTTTCAAGCAGAGACATTTGGAGAGATGTCAGAACTTAGTATGCAACACGGTATGGAGATGATGCAAGCAAATGACGCGACACATATGAAAGCCATAGTTAACATGAAAGAAATTATGCAAAACCCAGCTACTATGGGTCAATGGTTCGCAGAGAGAAAAGCAGAGTTTGATGCTTTGGATGACGATTAGTATCCTTGCTGTAAAAATATGATTGATTACTTACAAGAAACAGACATTGTCGACTTCTCCAACAAAGAAGTACATACCTTAGCTATGGACTTAGCAGATGGCTGCAAAAGTGATGAACAGATAGCTAAAAAATGTTTTGAGTATGTAAGAGATAACATCAAACATAGTGGAGACTATAAAGCCAACATTACAACACGTACAGTCTCTTAAGTACTCAAATATAAAACAGGTTGGTGTTATGCAAAAGCTTTTTTGCTAGCAGCTCTACTAAGAGCCAATGGTATACCTACAGGTTTTACGTATCAGCGCTTGTCTTGTTCTGAATATAAAAAAGATATTTACTGCCTACATGGACTCAACTATATATATCTTAAAGAACACGGTTGGTACAGAGTAGATGCTAGAGGCAACAAAGAAGGAGTAGATGCACAGTTTACACCTCCTTATGAGAAACTAGCCTTTGAACTACAAAAAAATGAGTTTGATTTGAATGAAAACTTGGCAGAGCCTATGGATGTTATAGTAAACGCTCTTAGTACGTATAGAACTTATGAGGAAATGGTGGAGAATTTTCCAGATATAAAAAAAGATATGGAGGAGTAATAATGGATGCATATAATTACAAACACTTTAACCCCAAAGATTATAACTTTAAAGATTTTAAGGGTCCAAAAGCAGGGGAGATGTACATAGATTTTGAGGCTACTAGGCTTGATGGAAGTAAAGTTTCTTTGTCTGATTATTTAGATAAACCTATCATTTTAGATACAGGTAGCATTACCTGTCCTATGTATGCAAATACAAAGTCAGCTATGAACATCTTACAAGAGGAATATCCTGAAATGCATTTTTTACTTTTGTACGTAAGAGAAGCCCATCCTGGTGGAAGAACCCAAGCACTAACAAATATGGATGAGAAGATAGAACATGCAAAATCTACCCATACACTTTATAATGAAACAAGAGAGATACTCGTAGACAGTCTTGATGGATATGCCCATAAACTGTATGGTGCTATGCCAAATATGACCTATGTGATAGGAACAGATGGCATAGTGAAGTTTAGAGCAAACTGGACAAACATAGAGGCTTTAAAGAAGGTCTTGATGGAGTTTGGTACTATAGAAACGAAAGACTATTATGAAGTGAGTAAACCATCGCCATTTATTGCTGTAAAAACACTGCTTATAGGAGGAGTAAGAGCACTTTATGAGTTTTTGATAGGCTTGCCAAGACTTATGGCTATGCATAAAGAAGTGTCAAAGTAAAAATAATAATCTATTGTAAGTGAGATAAATATGACTATAGCTATAGCAGGGGCAAGTGGGTTTGTAGGGACGTATTTAATGCACTATCTTAACACGCAAGACAATACAATGATAGCCATACCTAGAGATACATTACAAGACAGCCATAGGCTTAATATACTTATATCAGATGTGGATGTAGTCATCAATTTGTCTGGTGCAAATATAGTACAGCGATGGAGCAAAACATACAAAAAAATACTTTGGGATAGCCGTATAGAGTCTACTAAAGCCATAGTAAATGCTATGAATGCTAACAATAAAGAACAACTGTTGATATCGACCTCTGCTATAGGTATTTATGAAAACGATGTGTTGTGTGATGAAGAAGAGTATCATTATGGGACAAGTTATTTAGCGCTCTTATGCCAAGCATGGGAAGACGAAGCAAGTAAAGTTAGTAAACGCTTAGCTATATTTAGGTTTTCTGTGATTTTAGGTGAGGGTGGTGCATTAAAAAAGATGCTTTTGCCTTTTAAATTGGGTTTAGGTGGCATCATAGGTGACGGAAAACAGCCATTTTCTTTTATACACATAGAAGATTTAGCAAGAGCCTATAAGCATGTCATAGATTCATCTGAAGAAAGAGGCGTATATAACTTGTGTACACCAAACCCCATAAACAATAAGGCTTTTACTGTAGCTTTAGCTAGGAAACTACATAGACCAGCATTTATCCCCTTGCCCAAATTTGTTCTGAAGATGATATTTGGTGAGGGTGCTAAGGTTTTGACAGATGGACAAGAGGTTTATCCTAAAAGGTTATTGGAAGTGGGCTATGTATTTAAATACCCTACAATCGAAGAGTCATTAGAGAATTTAGTATAAATCTTTGAGAAAAAAAATAAAGGAGACTTTAGAAAATGGATGAAAACAATCTATGGTTAAAACGCTGGGAAAATGGAGAGATAGGGTTTAATCAAGAGAAGCCAAACCCTTTTATGATGAAGTATTTTTCTTCTTTAGGTTTAGAAAAAGGAACTAGGGTTTTAGTGCCTTTGTGTGGCAAGACTATAGATATATCTTGGTTATTGGCAGAGGGTTATGAGGTAGTAGGCATAGAGCTTAGTGAAGATGCTACAAAAGAGTTATTTGAGGAGCTTGCTATGAAACCAAGGCTATCTACTGTGGGAGAACTAGTAGTCTATAGTGCTGAAAATATCAGAATTTTTGTGGGAGATATCTTTAAAGTTAGTGAAGACATGCTTGGAAAGATAGATGCTATTTATGACCGTGCTGCCTTAGTAGCACTCACAACGGAGCTAAGAGCAGAGTATGCCAAGCATCTAAGAACTATCACAAACAATGCACCTCAACTGTTGCTTTGTTTTGAATATGACCAATCTCTTATGAACAGGTCACCATACAGCGTGGATGAAGATGAGGTGAAAAGGCACTATGGGGAGCAGTATTCTTTGAAAGTATTGTGTAAAGAGAGTATAGTAGGTGGCTTTAAAGGGAAGCTTCCTGCTTTTGATGTGCTTTGGTTGTTGATATAGTATAATACCTATTTTGATGTGATGTTAAATTTTTACTCCAAGGAAAACAATGTACAAATTATTGATAACTATAATGCTTATAATGGGAATATCGCAGGCTAATGTACTTGAAGGTGATGACCCTTATAAAAAAATAGAATATTTTGTGCTAGATAATGGTCTTGAAGTTTATTTGTTAAGTGACCAAAGAGCAACCAATACAAATATATCTATGGAAATCAATGTAGGTTGGGATATAGAAAATGAGAGTAATTATGGCTTATCTCACCTTCTAGAGCATATGGTTTTTCGCGATAAAAGGGTGCCACATCGAGATTATCTTGATTACTTTAAAGATGAAGGTGCAAGTGATGTTAATGGTTTTACTAGCAGATATAAAACTGTACTCACCACAACTATAGACAGTAATAAGTCTTATTGGATAAGTGAAATATTTGCACAAATGATTTTTGATAAGGAAGTTGATAGTGAAGATATTGAGACAGAAAAAGGTGCTGTGCAAGTTGAGATTGGTGAAAAGGTTTGGTATGATGGTCTAGCTAATGGGTTAGTGGCGCTAAAAGACATCTTCCCTCCTAGTGAGTCCATAGACCAAACACACTTTGGACTCAATAAAGAAAAAGAATTGCCTTATTTGTATCTTCAAAAAACAAATAATACAAAATTCACACTTGAAGAAGTGATGCAACATTATGAAAAGTATTATTATCCAGCCAATATGATATTGAAAATCACAGGTAACTTTAACAGTTTTAAGATGAAAAAATTGATTAAAAATGTATATACAAAAGTGGAAAAACTGGTACAGATAGAACATATAAACCCAAAAGAGATGCTGTGTTAAGCAACAAGCCATATGTACATTATCGTGAAGGCATAGGTGATGGTTATGGTTATGGTTATGGTTATATTGGTACACAGTATCTGTTTGATAACTGTCAAAAGCATATAATATTATATGCTTTTATGGAGTATGTTTCTACAAAGATACAACAAAAGCTAAGAAACAAAGAGGGTAAAAGCTATTCCGTTTCCCCTTATACATCACTAGAGTTTGATAGTGATTCCCTTACAAATTTGGTCGATAAAACAGAACATATGCGAAGCGATCATCATATTGAAAATAAAACACACTATGAATTTTTTAAAACGATTACAGCAGATACTTTTAAAGATACTATAAAAGAAACATTTATTGATAAAAATAAATATAGGGTTATCTATAGAGACTACCTTTGGTTTTCAGGTGATATAAATCTTTTTTCATTTTTTGTAATGGTATTGATTGTGTATTTATATCTGTTTTTTTCTCACTTTATATTTTCATATAGAGGCTTAAAGTATACAAAAAGAGAAGTATTACTCTCATATAGAATTAGCAATAGATTTACAGGGTTTATGGTATTTATCATGCTTTTTTTACTTACAGGATTGATTTATGGGTGGCTAGAATATTTTATAATAAAATATATGATGGGTGATATAAATTATATACTATAAATTTACCCTATAGCTTTTTACTAAGCCTTGCAGACACTATTAATAAGTATAATCTTGATGTTTTCTCTTTATCGTTGGTTTGTTAGGTATCATTCAC
>CAZEUM010000030.1:0-9694 GCA_964514765.1 uncultured Sulfurovum sp. | reverse complement strand
GCAGTAACACCAGCCAAAGGACCATCAGCCAAAAGTACACCATATGCATTTGCAAAATCTTTATTTCTAAAGTCTGAACATACTTTAATATTTTCAACACCAGCTGCCCCACACCATCTAGCTGCTGCAAAAGGAAGGTCCATAGATACTGTTAGTACCTCAACACCATCAAGCCCCGAAGCTTCTGCGTTAAATCTTCTAGTCTCTGCGTCACATACGCCTGTGTCTAATGATGGTACGGCAATAACTAATTGTACCTTACCTTCTCCTCCAACTTGCTCATCTTGGAGCATTGGGTTACAATTTACTACGCTTACTACTGGTGCTGTGTCACCTACATTTACTTCTGTTCCGCCTAGGTTACATACGATGTCATTTTTAAATGTTACTGTTGCCATTAATTGTCCTTTAGATTTTTTATCTAAATATTATGGCCTAAATAGGATAAAATAAGTCTTAATTATAGTAAAAGTGACTCAAAGTCCAGGAATTCTAGGGATTCTTCCCAGTTTAGAGTGCCTACTATACCAACCCCAAACTTTTTTCATCCAGTGCCCTACTACAGGCAGAGGAATTATTTTTCCTCCTTTTTTACTTCTGTATACAAAAGCAGCCCCATTCCCTGTATCCATAATACACAAAATATTTAAGTGTTCCATATAACTTTGTTTTGAATCTATGTTTTGCATATGGTTCATCATATTGTATGCCACATTTTTAGCCATAACCTCAGCTATATGCCCCTGTTTAGCCCTCCATTTTGGTCCCAACAAAGAAGCCGTATCTCCTATGGCATACATCCCCTCAAAGCCTTCTATCTCATTATACTCATTCGTAAGCACAAAGCCAGCATCACTTACAGGCAAACCTGAGTTTAAAGTTACCCCATGTCCTGTCCCCGCAGAAATAAATATTGTCAGATCAGATTCAACTTTACTGCCATCTTCAAAAATAATACCATCTTCTTCAAAAGATGTAATTTTTGAGCCTACTTTCTTATGAATTTTGCTTCTTTTAAACATTTTATCCATCATTATTAAGGCTTTTTCGCCCATCTTTTGTCCAGGCTTTTCCATGGGAGCAAAAAATGTCAACTCAAACTGATTGCGTAAACCTTTTTTCTTCAAATAAGTATCTATATTAAAAAGTACCTCAAAGGCAGGTCCTCCGCGCACAGCAGAACTGTCTTTGGCATTTTCTCCAAAACCTATGGCAATTTTTCCTTCTTTTTTTGAAATAAGTGCATTCAATCTTTCATATATAAGAGTTGCTTCTTCAGGTTTAGCACATATAGACAGCGTATGTTCAATGCCCTTATGTTGTAGCTTATCTTGTCCTAGTGCTATAACGATATAAATATAATCTTCTAAAACCCGTCCACTTTGAAGTGTAACTTTTTTTTCAACAGCCTCAAGTTTTATAACAGGGTCTACAATAAGTTGAAAACCATGCTTCATAGCAATCTTATCTAAAGGCACAGAAATATCTTCTTTTCTCACGCTTCCAGTGGGTATCCAAATAGAAGTAGGATAGATATAAAAATAGTCTCTATCACTTACAAGTGTAACTTCCAAATCATATTTTTTAAGATAGATAGCTGCCTCAACACCTGCAAAACCACCACCTAATACCAATACTTTTTGCATATTTTTCCTTATTTTTTAATTGAAACTGTTCGAGGATAAAAAAACATAGCTTCTCTTTCTACTGATATTTTTTCATTACCTATGGCAAATGCTCTAATTGTTATAGGAATGGAAGCATCTTTGCTATTATTATCCAGAGGATGTTCTTTTGCTTCCAATATAACTACTTTTTTCTTTCTCTTTCCTGCACCCAACTTAAATGGCTCTGCTGGTCTTTTAATTGTGATGTTTTTATTTCCTAATATCTCAAAGTAGAAGCTGTGTGCTTTACTGTCTGTATTGCTGAACATAAAAATATAATCATTTTGGACTACCCCAGCATCTAACACCTTATAAAGTCTTTGACTTTTATTAATGTTAAGAAGCATATGTTCCTTTTTGCTTCCCATTACAAAAAGTGTCACAAGCACAAGTGAGAGTACCGTAAAATATGCAAGCACCTTTCCTCTAAAAAAATTAGTTTTACCTTCATGTTTTACCGCTTCCTTTTCAGAAGACCAACGTACCAAACTCTCTTTACCCAATGCACCCATTACCGACGTACAGGCATCTACACATTCAAGACAATTGATACACTCAAGCTGTAAACCTTTCCTGATATCAATATGTGTAGGACATACGGTTACGCAAGATTCACAGGTGGTACATTCTGCAGAAGTATCTACTCTTAAAAGTTCTTTTTGTTTTGTAAATTGCTTTTCTCTCTCATACCCATGCCCCTCGTAAATTTCACCCCCACGCTTAGGGTCATACACTGCCATAACCGTATCATCATCATATAACACCGACTGTATACGGCTATACGGACAGATATACACACAAAAGTTTTCTTTTATAAATATCACATCCAAGATAATGAAAACTGCAACGCCTACAAGCATACCTACAACTACCATATGTTCAGAAGGATTTGCCAAATACGGGAAAAAGTCTTCAGGAGGTACAAAAAACCATAAAAAGTTTGCTGATGCTATAAAAGCCAACACAGACCAAAGTAAAATAGCAATCACGCTTTTCACTTTATTTTCTATTTTGGACATATCTGGGGTTTTTTGCTTATTTTTAATACCTTTGCGCAAACCTAAAAGCTTTGTCTCTATCAAGTCTCTATATATCACCCTAAAAATCGTCTGGGGACAGGCCCAACCACACCATACCCTACCCCCTACAGCTGTCACGGCAAATATACCCAAAAATAAAAGCATAAGCAAGAATGGCATAAGGTAAAGTTCCTGCATATCAAAAGCAATACCTCCTAAATGCAGTTTCTTGTGGTCAAAACTAAGCAAGAAGAGGTGCTTGCCATTAATGGTAATCCATGGTGTTAACAAAGCAATAATCGTTGCTACTGCATAAAACCAATACCTTTTAATACGGTAAGGGACCCAAGCTTTCAGATACTCTTTGGCTTTATTTTTCTTTGGCTCTTCTGCTTGTATTGTTGCATCCATTTGATGAAACCTTCTTTTCTTTAATATTATCCTAACATCATGATTAAAATTGTCATTTTTATGCTAAACTATTGAAAAAATAGGTAAAGACTGTGAATTTAACACACTTAGACGAACAAAACAAGCCCAAAATGGTTGACGTAGGGGACAAAACTCCAACAAACCGTATTGCTACTGCTTCTGGCATCATTGAAGTAGGTCATCCTGCATTTGATGCTGTCATCGCCAATACAGCAAAAAAAGGTCCTGTCCTTCAAACTGCTGTCATTGCAGCCATACAAGGCACAAAACAAACCTCAACCCTCATTCCTATGTGTCATCCCCTTATGTTAACTTCTGTCAAAACAGACATTGAAGAACTCCCAGAGCTTCCAGGGTTTAAACTAACCGTCACTGCCAAACTCAATGGACAAACTGGTGTAGAAATGGAAGCACTTACTGGTGTTAGCATAGGACTACTCACTATTTATGATATGCTAAAAGCCATTGACAAAGGTATGGTCATCAAACAGCTGCAACTAGAACATAAGTCTGGTGGTAATTCTGGCGATTTTAATCGATAAGGGAAATGCAATGAAAATTTTAGACAACAACACCCCCGACAAACCAATCATAGAATACCCAACGAAGTGGGGGTTTAAACTCATAGGTAAAGACAAAGAAGCACTCTTGGCCTGTATCAAAGAAGCTATGGGGGACAAAGAACATATCTGCTCTTTAGGAAATGTCTCTAAAACAGGTAAATTTCATAGCTACAATGCCTCTTGCTATGTGAATACAGAAGAAGAAAGAAATCATATTTTCAAATACTGCCATGAACATGATGATGTAGATATGGTCATATAATTCTAATCTTTTTATGGTATTTTAGTATACAATTTCAGCCAAGATTATGATTAAAAAACACATAAAGAATAACACAATGAATGATGGTCAAACCTATATAAACACTGCTAACAAACTCAAAAAAGCACTAACAGCTGAGCTTTTTGGTCAAGACAGAGCCATAGATGCTATTGTCAATAGTATAAAAAGCAATATCGTCACCGATAAAAATGCCCCTAAAGCAACCTACTTATTTTTAGGCTCTCCTGCAACGGGGAAAACATACCTTGCCGAACTCATGACTAAAAATCTCGATGAATACAAAATCAGAAAATTTGACATGACCCAGTACCATGAACAAAATGGTGGAGAACTCTACGGCTACCCAAAAGGTTGGTCAGGCTACAGCATAGGACAGCTCACAGGTTTTGTACATGACCATCCAAAGTCCATCATTGTACTAGATGCCTTTGAAAAGGCAGACAATGTCATACAAACCAATCTACTTTCTATTTTTGAGGGTGGACAGATGCGAGATGCCTGTGGTTGGGACAAAGTCACAGACCAACCATGTAACGACGCAGAAGACAGAATTTACAGCGAAGACAATGCCATTTTCCTTGTAGACTTTAGAGAGACCATATTTATCATTACCTCAAGTTTAGGTGAGGAACTTTACTCTGATACAAAGTTTGTCAAGCTTATAGATGATGACTACATTCAAGCAGAGTCTATGATTCTTGAAGCACTAAAAAGAGAAGAAAAGACCAATATTAAAACAGGTGGCTTACAAAAAGCTATTATCCCTGAATTAATTTCACGTTTTTCACAAGCAACTATTGTCTTGTTCAACAAACTCAATTACTCTGCTTATGAAGCCATAGGGGGGAAAGCTTTTTTAGCCTATGAAAAAGTTTTTTCTCAAAATTACGACATAGACTTTAAAATAGATAAGCATTTTTCTCATTTTTTAAAAACACAAATACTTCTATTTGCACCTGAACTTGATGCAAGACGACTTAAAAATAAAATAGGAGAAACCTTTTTTACCAAAGTCACAGATTTCATCATGGATGAGGATAAGGTATCTGAAGACTATACGGACATCAAAGTCTCTCTGTCTAAAAAGGCTATTGATTTTATCAATGAAAACCTTTTGCCCCTCATAGAAGAAGACAAACTGGTTAAAGAACTCTTTAGAAAAAATATAAAATTAGAGCTCGATGATGATTTTAGCGCAAAAGATTCTGTCATCACCTACAAAGTAAAAGCATGTAGATTTAAACAGGTCAAGCGTATCAAAGATTTTTCTGAAGATGGTTTGGTTTTTGACATCCCAGATGTTTCTTTTGATGATATAGCAGGACATACCCATGCAAAAACAAGGCTTTTAGAGGTTATAAATTTTTTAAAAGAACCCAAACTGCTCAAAGAATTTAATGTCCAACCCCCTAAAGGAATGCTACTTTATGGTCCTCCAGGTACAGGAAAAACACTTTTGGCAAAAGCATTTTCAGCTGAAGCAGAGCTTCCTTTCATCTCCATCACAGGAGTAGAACTTCTACAACTTGACAAAATAAAAAAAGTATTTAAAAAAGCTAAAGAGTATGCCCCCTCTATCATTTTCATAGATGAGATAGATACCATTGGTATCCGTGAAAAAGGAAACAATAGAGAAGTACAAATCAATAAATTTTTAGCCGAAATGGATGGATTTTCAAATAAAATAGATGAACATGTATTTATCGTTGCTGCTACCAATTACAAAGAAAACATTGACCCTGCCATCATAAGAGCAGGAAGAATTGAGATACACATTAAAGTAGACAATTTAGACAAAGATGCTAGAAAATACTTTATAGATAAAATCATCAAAACAAAACCAAGCCGTGGCAAATTTGATATGCACAAGCTTTTAACCCATACTTCTGGGCTTACAGGTGCTCAGCTTGAACTTGTAAGTAAAGAGGCTTCTTTTTATTGCATAAGACATAATTTAACACATATCACGCAAGAGATTTTAATGCAAGAAATTCATAAAGCAAAATATGGTGAGAATGTTTCACAAGTTTCTAATGAAAAAGTATTCAAAAAAACAGCTATCCGTGAAGCAGCACATACTATTATTAGCCGCTTACTTATGCCAGATATACATATCAAACAAATCTCAATAGCACCACGTAACAACAAAAATGGTTTTATAGCTAATAATTTTGATGCCCTAGTTAGTAATATGACAGTTGAAGACATTCAAAACAGAATCTGTGTATCTCTTGCAGGTAGAATAGCACAGATTAAAAAGTATGGCAGTATCGTAGGCATGGACATGGAAGGCTCTCCTGACCTACAACACGCTATAAATGATGCCTATATGGCAATTGCTCACTACGGTATGGATAAAGAGGTCAAGTACATTAACATTAAAGGTCATGAGCAAAAAATATCCCAAACACATAAAATGCAACATCACGATAGACAAGTGGATGAAGCTGTAAAAAAATGGATGATAGAGGGGGAACAAAAAACACTCAGTCTCATAAATGGGCATTGGGACAAGATAGAGAATCTCGCTGCTCTCTTACTTGATAAAGAGATACTTTATGAAGAGGAATTAAAATACCTATAGAAAGTTTACAAGATACAAGTACATCAATCTCGTATCTTTTGCAGCATCCTATCAGCACTTAAACTTACCAACATTGAGACTATAACATAGGCCAAAAAGAAGTACAGTCCTACTTCGACCTCTGCACGAGAAACGTCTCCTTTGTTTGCTGTAAGATAGACAAGAAAAATAGCCACCACAAAGACATCGACCATGGACCATTTTCCTATCATTTTAAAAAACTTTACAATATTATGTGCAAAATCATTCTCTACAAAAACAGAAACAAAAAGCAGAGAAAGTACTTTCAATACGGGTATCACTACTGAAAAAAGCAGTATAACCACTGCCACAAGTACATCTCCCGCTTCAAAAAGTTTGATTATAGAACCTATGACTCCCTTAGATTCAAAAGAAAGCACAATATCGCCAAGATACTCCACCTGCGTATGAATAGTCACCATTAAAATAGGGGTAATAAGCCCAAACACAAGCGTAACTATGGCAGACAATGCACCAAAGAGAGTGAAGGTTCGCAAAGATACAAGAAAATAAGAAAACAACATCAAGCACAACAAAGCCATAAAATAAAGGGTATTTAACTCTGCTGCATACATTGCTTTTTCTTGTTTTTTACGTACATCATCCAAAAGAATACGGCGTTCATCCACATAGTAGTCACCTAGAAGATTTTTAGCTATTCTCTCTAGTTGAAGTGTTGCTTGCTGTGCTGCATCCTGATAAGAAACCAACTCTATTGTGGCTTGCTCATACAATATTGCTTCGGTATGCGCTTTAATGCCAAAGAAAACCATCAAGCCCAATATAATGCTTAAAAGACTATAATGTAATAATTTTTTCATCTTATACAGAATTCTCTTTGCTGTCTTCTTTGAAAAAATAAAGCATAATAAGTATCCATACTACTGCCACATCTATCGCAATATCTGCAAAGTTAAAGACTGCAAAGCTAAATCCACAATGCCAAGCAATATAATCTACCACACCTTCATGTATAAAACGGTCATAGACATTTCCAAGAGCACCACCTATGAGTAAACCTGCAGGAAAAGCATAACGCTTAAGATAGCCCTCTTTAAAGATAACAAAGAGTATAACCACAACCAAGAGCGATTGTATCCATTTTAAATATGGACCCAAAAATGCCAACATAGAGAAAGCCACACCTTTGTTATAGTGAAGCACTAGATCTATGCACTCTCCTGCCCTATAATACCCCTCAACAAAAATTGATTTTATATTTTGATCAATAATAAATGTACCCAACAGCACTAGGAAAAAAATAGCAAAAACACGCATTACATTAAAACCTTTTGAAAAAATGTCTTACACTCTTCCATCATTGATTCAAGTTTCGCCTCATCTTTTCCCTCAAGAAGAAGACGTATTTTGTTTTCCGTACCAGAATACCTAAAAAGATATCTCATCCCTGCATTTTCTACTTTACTTTTTAAGGCATCAAGCCCATCAATATTCTCAAAAGCTATTTTTTCTGTTATAGGTAAATTCAGCAACAACTGTGGGTAAGAAACATAAGGGTTAAACACTTCACTTGCTTTTTTATTGCTACCCACTAAATATGCCAAAGCTTGTAATGCAGATAAGATACCATCTCCCGTCTTTGCATAATCAGAAAAAATAATATGCCCACTTTGTTCTCCTCCAAAGTTAATGCCCTTTTTCTTCATAAGTTCAACCACATTTTTATCGCCTACTGAGGCACGGTGCAAGGTAAGATTGTGTGTTTCTAGGTATTCATCCAAGCCCTGATTACTCATCACTGTAGCAACTATACCCTCCCCCTTTAATGCTCCTTGATTTTTAAGATGTACAGCAAGGACACCCATAAGTTTATCCCCATCTATGGTTTCACCTTTCTCATCCACTATCACCAATCTATCTGCGTCACCATCAAGGGCTATACCTACATCAGCACGTGATTCCAATACGACTTTCGCCAAATTTTCAGGGTGCATTGCACCACAGCCTTCATTAATATTAAAACCATCAGGTTTATCTCCCATAAGAATCACCTCAGCTCCTAGTTCACGTAAGATGGTGGGCCCCACAATATACCCAGCCCCATTAGCACAGTCCATCACTACTCTTTTCCCTGTCAGCGTCAGTGACTTCGGGAAAGAGTTTTTAATATGTACAATATAGCGCCCTATCACATCATCAATACGTTTCGACTTCCCAATCTTTTTATCTATAGCCTGGGCATTCATTATGGCTCTATCATCTTCAAATATAGCTTCTATATCTATTTCTTTATCACGGTTTAGCTTGTTGCCTTGGGAGTCAAAGAATTTAATGCCGTTGTCAAAATAAGGGTTATGGCTTGCAGAAATCATAATCCCTGCATCACAACGCATGTTTTCTGTTAAAAAAGCAATAGCTGGTGTTGGCATAGGCCCTATCTGTATCACATCAAAACCTACAGCCGTTAAACCAGACACAATAGCATTTTCAACCATATAACCACTACGTCGTGTGTCTTTACCTACTAAAATTTTATTTGTTTTTGCAAATTGTTTAAAATAAATCCCTGTTGCCATAGCCAAACGCATAGCACTCACTGCTGAGACCTTTTTACCTGCTTTTCCTCTTACGCCATCTGTTCCAAAAAGTGTCACAATAGTTCCCCTAAAATATAATGTCTTAATTTTAACCAAATATTGTTAATATACGCGTTATCTTGCATAAAAATCGTAATTAATTAACTTTTAAAGTATTTTTCGATATTATTTGCGAACTATTTTCACTCTAATAGAAGGGTGACTACATACCTAAAGATACAAGGACCTTAACATGGCAAACAACAAATCAGCGAAAAAACGTGTGTTACAGACTGCTGTAAAAACTGAAAGAAACAGATACTACAGAACAAGAATCAAAAACATCGTTAAAGCCGTACATGCAGCAGTAGAAGCATCAGACAAAACTGCAGCAACAAGCGCATTTGCAACAGCAAACAAACAAATACATTCACTCGTAAGCAAAGGTTTCATCAAAAAAACCACAGCTGCAAGAAAAGTAAGCCGTCTTCACAAAATGGTAAATGCTATCGAAGCTGCATAAGCAGTCTCGATACACCCTCGCAAGACCCAATCTAACACAAAGAACGCCTATGTTCAAAGAAAAAC
>CAZEUM010000029.1:0-9908 GCA_964514765.1 uncultured Sulfurovum sp. | reverse complement strand
ATTTTTCAGTATTTCCATCCATCAATACGCTCACTTGTTCTGATTTTACCTAACTAAACAGTCAAATATTATGCTAAAAAATGCTATAATACTCTATGAAAAAAAGACTAGCTCAACAAGCGTCAGTGCAATAAATCCACTAAATGGATTTATGTAGACGCAAGAACACTAAAAATAGCAGCACAACAAGAATTAAGAGAGCGTGGTGTGAAGATGAGAGAATTGGGTATTCACTTAGTGGGGTAATAAAAGAAGAGTATCCCTCCATAGAGAAACAAAGTAAAGAAGAGAATGCAGACAATACTAACTAACTTTATGACGATGCTACAAGATAATCCTACAAGGGTGGCTAGTTATTTTAAGCATGAAAAGATTGCTTATGCGGCGGGGTGAGGATTTGGGTGTTTAGTTAGTGCCGTAATATCTTGATGGGATAATTTCTCCCTTAGTATTAACTTTCAATTAACCCCACAAAAGTATACTCCTATTTATTACAATTTAGGAGTGTCACTTGAGTCAAATTATAAAAAATATCAAAACAGAAATTTCAAAAGTCCTTGTTGGTCAAGACAAGATGGTTGAGGGTTTGCTTGCTGGTTTACTTTGCCGAGGGCATATATTGTTAGAAGGTGTACCAGGACTTGCTAAAACAACAGCAGTTAACGCACTTGCAAAGACACTGGGTTTAGACTTTAAACGTGTGCAGTTTACACCCGACTTACTGCCTTCAGACATCATTGGTACAGAAATTTATGACCCTTCCAATAATAGCTTCAAAATTAAACAAGGTCCAGTTTTTACAAACCTTTTGCTTGCAGATGAAATTAACCGTGCACCTGCAAAGGTACAGTCTGCTTTACTTGAAGTAATGCAAGAAAGGCAGGTGACCATTGGTGATGAAACGTTTAAAATAGACTTACCATTTCTAGTAATGGCAACACAAAACCCAGTAGAACAAGAAGGTGCGTATGAGTTACCTGAAGCACAGCTAGATAGGTTTATGATGAAAATAGTGGTGGGCTACAACACAAAAGAGGAAGAACTTGAAATTGCAAGACGTGTAGCCAACAACACCTTTGAAGAAATCCAACAAGTAGCAACGCTTGAAGACCTAATGACCATTCGTGAAGAAGCACTTAAAGTACACATGGATGAGGAGGTAGAAAAATACATCATAGAACTGGTTTCTGCTACACGTAATCCTAAAGAGCATGGTTTAGGTGAGCTAGAGGCTTACATTGAGTTTGGAGCATCACCTCGTGCAAGTATTGACATGTATAAGGCTTCGCGTGCCATTGCCTACCTTAAGGGACAAGATTATGTCTCACCTATAGAGATAGCGTACATTACAAAAGAAATTTTACGTCACCGTATCATACTTTCGTATGAGGCACAGGCAGAAGAAGTGACACAAGATGAGATTATAGAGAAGATTTTAGCAACAGTGCCAATACCGTAGGTTTAAAAGATGAACAAAGCAGTAAAAAAAATTATCCTTAAAACCAAAAAGCAAGTTTATGGCGATATGCTAGGAAACAATGCTTCACTTTTTCAAGGTGAAGGTTTTGAATTTGCTGAATTACGTGAGTATATATATGGGGATGATGTTAGAAAAATTGACTGGAAAACCACAGCAAAACTTTCTAAACCTTTTGTAAAAATATACAAAGAGGAAAGAGAACTTAACGTGGTGGTGGTTTCTTTACTTTCGGGTTCTACCTACTTTGGTACAGTAAAACAAAAGTCTGATGTCATGGCAGAAGTTGCAGCAACTTTAGGGTTTTCAGCCATTAAAAATGCAGACCTTTTTTCGCATATGGTATTTGCAGACAAGATGTACTCTTTTTCAAAACCTAGCAAAAAACTTTTTTCTATACATAAGGCAGTAGAAGACATAGTAGACTTTAACCCTTTAGGAAAAGAAGCTAACTATGCTGCCTTGGTAGAAACACTCATTAATCGCTTAAAGAAAAAAGCTTTGCTGTTTATTGTTTCTGATTTTGTGGGAGAGATAGACTTAAAACTTTTGGCAAAAAAACATGATGTGTTTGCAGTTATTGTGCGTGACAAATTTGAAGAAAACCCTTCTGAAATGGGTTACCTTAGACTTATAGACATGGAAACAAAAGAGAGTTATGAAGGTGATGTGGACTCTGGTACTTTGAAAAACTATAAAAAAGCTTTACATGACAATGATGAAAAACTATATAAACTCTTTAAAAAACAGGGTGTGCGTTTTGCTAAGGTGTATACCCATGATGAAGCAATATTAAAACTAATGAAGAGTATGAGGTGAAAAAGGCATGATGAATGAAAATAACATAAGTGCACAATTACGTGACATCAAACCATTGCTTGAAATTCCTGATAGTTCGTATTATGTTTATTGGGGTTTGATAGTTTTTATTTTTTTGTTGCTACTAGGCATTGTGTTTCTTGCTATCAAAAATTTTTGGGAAAACAGAAAATTAAATTTGGCAAAAGGGTATGTAGAAAAACTTAAATCTTTAGATTGGAAACAAAGTAAAAAGTCTGCTTATGAAGCTACACATTATGCAAGACTGTTAGCAACAGATAAGAAGAAAAAAGAGTTATTTTCTCAACTAGAGCCCATGTTAGAACAATACAAATATAAAAAAGAGGTAGAAGCAGTGGACGAAGAGACACAAAAACACTTTGACCTTTATGTACAGGTGTCAGATGAACGGATTTAATTTTGAATACCCTTTGGTGCTAGGGGCGATACTCATTTTTATCTTGTGTGCAAAGTTTTGTAAAGAGCGAAGCAAGGCTATCTTTTTTCCTCATGTGAAAACGCTGATGGTTAAAAATACAAAAAGTGCTTCATGGCTTAAAGTACTGAAATGGCTAGGCATTGTTGCAGCAGTCATTGCTTTAGCATCACCTGTCACTACTAAGTCTTACACAAATTCTAAAAAAGATGGGCGTGATATTGTGCTAATTATTGACTCTTCTGATTCTATGCGTCAAAGAGGGTTTGACCCTGCTAATCCTCGGAAAAATATGTTTGATGTGATGATAGAAGTAGTGGGTGACTTTATAGAAAAAAGAGAAAATGATCGCATTGGTATGGTCACCTTTGCTGATATTGCTTTTATTGCCTCTCCTTTGACATTTGAAAAAGAGTTTTTAGCCAATATTACTAAGATGCAAAAAATGGGTGTGGCAGGAAAACGTACAGCTATTAACGATGCTATTGTGCATAGTTATGACCTGCTTTCTAAAAGTAAAGTCAAATCAAAAATAGCCATTTTACTTACAGATGGTGTAGACAATGTGTCTAAAATAACTTTTGAAGATGTAAAAAGTATGATAAAAAAACATGATATCAGGCTTTATGTTATAGGCATAGGTGATGAACATGACTACAATGCAGCATATCTTCAGGCTTTAGCTAAAGCAGGCAATGGTAAAGCTTTTGGAGCAAGAGATGTAAGTGCTTTGAGTCAAATTTATGAAGAGATAGATAAACTTGAAGTCACAAAAATAGACAATAAAAAGATAGTACAGCATACATACTTGTATATTTATCCATTGTTTTTGGCTATTTTGAGTCTTATATTGTTTATGTATTTTAGAAATAGTAGAGGGGTTTAAGATGAGTTTTGTAAATCCACAGTCTTTTTTTATGCTGCTTGTGCCTTTTTTGGTTTTTTCTTTTTTTATATTGACTGATAAAGAAAAGCTTTCGCGTATTTTTGATGAAAAAGTACTAAAACGACTCTTGGCAACAGATGAGGGCATGCCTGTGATGCTACGTAATGTGCTGATGCTTTTAGCCATTTTATTGATGATAGTGGCCGTGGCGAGACCTGTGATGGAAAAAGGTGATAAAAAAGTAGAAATGCAAGGTTTGACTTTGCTTACAGTCTTAGACATTTCTGGATCTATGCGAAGTGAAGATGTGTATCCAAACCGTCTTGCTTTTGCAAAAAAGAAAATGGCTGCATTTTTTGATGCCATGCCAAGTGATAAGATAGGCGTACTAGCTTTTGCCTACAGTCCTTTTGTTTTGGCACCTTTTTCTTCAGACAAAGAAACCCTAAAAACAATAATAGAAGGCGTAGATGGTTCTTACATCAACATGGGGTCTACAGATTTTTCAGCTTTAGGTGAATTAACAGCTTCTTTGCTGGAAGAGAAAGAACCTAAGATAGTAGTAGTTTTTACCGATGGTGGTGATGAAAAAGCCATCGAAGGGTTCTCCGACATACTTAAAACAAATAAGATAGACCTTTATTTAGTCCTTATAGGTACGCAAAAAGGTGCACCTGTCCTTGATGAACATGGCAAAGCAATGATGCAAAAAGATGGCACAATTGCCATTACCCAAAGAAATGATGCCTTTGGCAAGGTTGCCAAAGAAAATGGCGGCGCTTATGTTCTAGCAGGTTATGTAAATGAAGACATAGAACAATTGGTTTTTGCAATACGAAGCAAATATAAAAATCAAGAGCAGGGCGCGGTGACAATTAAAGAGAGGGTAGAATATTTTTACTATCCTTTGGGATTAGGTTTATTCTTGTTGCTCATAGCATTTAGCTCGATGCCCAGAAGGAGAGAAGTATGATGAGAGATTATGTAGGGTCGGTTTACCGACCAAAATCAGTCATGGTCGCTAAACCGACCCTACGTCTTGCATTATTTTTTATGCTTTTAATGTATCCATTATTTGCAGGACTTACTGACTTTAAAACTATTAATGAAGCGAAACAAGCGTATGAGGCAAAAGAATATGCGAAGAGTGTAAAGCTATTAGATAATCTCGATGCAAAGAGTCCTGAAAAACAGTATGCTATTGGTAGTGCGCTTTATAAAGACAAACAATATGATGAAGCACTTAAAGCGTATGAAAAGGCATATGGCATAGATGAAGCCTCACGTTTACACAACATAGGAAATACGCATTTCCAAAAACAAGCGTTCGATAAAGCCATTGAAGCGTACGAGAAAGCCTTAAAATTTAAAGAAGATGAAGATACGAAGTTTAATATGGCATTAGCAAAAAAAGAAAAGAAAAAGAAAGAAGAAGATAAGAAAAAGCAAGAAGAAAAAAAGAAAGACGATAAGAAACAAGACGACAAAAAGAAAAAAGAGAACGACAAGAAAAAAGAAGGTGACAAAAAGAAAGATAAAAAAGGTGACAAAAAGAAAAAAGACAAAAAGAAAAAAGATGAGAATAAAAAAGACAAAGACAAAGATAAAGATAAAAAAGAGGGTGACAAAAAGAAGTCAGACTCTAAAAAAGATAAAAAAGGGGACAAAGAAGGAGAACCTTCCAAAGCCCAAAAACAAAAAAGCAAAGAAGAAAAATTGAAAGAGCAAGAGTTAAAACGTCTTATGAAAAAGATTCAAAAAGGAAAAACTCCCACGATAATGTATCAGATGGGAGAAAGTAAAAAAGGTCAAAGGATTAACGATGCAAACCCTTGGTAAAGTATGGATACTATGTATGTTAAGTTCGGCATTTGCATGGAGTGCAAGTGTGAGAGCCACAGTCAATACAATTGAAGTTGTACAAGGTAACCCTGTACAGCTTTTCTTAAAGGCAAAAGGTGGGTCTGCTGAATTCCCTCAAATCACTATGATTGTAGACGTGCCTGTTGTGGGGCAATCTACAAGCAGCAGTCGTAATTTAAGTATGGTAAATGGCTCTGTAACGAGTGAGCAGAGTACTACTAAAATATTGCAGTTTATCCCTCAAAAAGATATGACTATTCCTTCGTATACGGTGAACATTAATGGCAAAGAATACAAAACAGACCCCATTGACATTAAAGTTGTCAAAGCTTATGCTGCTAGTGCACAAAAAAATGCCCTTTTTTCTTTGGAGATGCGTACAAGTAAAAACAAAGTGATACTGGGAGAGTCTTTTATGGTGACGGTTGATTTTGCACTTAAAAATGGCGTAAGGCTTTCACAAGGTGTACAGTATGTTAAACCAGAATTCCCAGGATTTACAGCAGTAGATATAGAAGAAGAAAAGGTCTACCAAAAAGGTAACTACCAAGTACAAGAAATACGTTATATGCTTACCGCACAAGAAGAAGGTAACCTAACTATAGCACCTGCACGAGCAAAAGTGGGTATACCTGACCGTAGCAGAAGAGACATTTTTGGGATAAATTTTGCTACAAAATGGCATCAAGCAATATCAAATTCCCTTAAAATTGAAGTCTTAGCTCAAGCCCAAGAGAGTGACATGGTAGGTGAATTTACTGTTGCAACAACGATTGATACACAAGAAGTGAAAGCCAATCAACCAGTGAATTTTACAGTTAGCATAGAGGGCAAAGGAAACTTGGAGAATTTTGAGTTTCCAGAGTATGAAATAGATGCCGTTACGGTTTACTCCGGTGAAGCCAAAGTAGATGTTAAAATAGTTGATGCTGAGTTATATAGTATTTATTCTAAGACCTTTGCTTTTATTTCCGATGCTGACTTTAGCATTCCATCAAGAGACTTTAGCATGTTGACAATTGTCGACAACACAGTAAAAACGTTGCATGTAAAGGGCTATGATATTAAGGTAAAAGCAACACAAAGCCTTGTAAGTAGCACAGTAAACAATGAGCCAAAACAAGCTTTAGTCCAGACCAATATACCCCATGCTGTAAAAACAAAAGAAGTTATTGTTGAGAAAGAAGTAGAGGTAAAATCTGTAGCATGGTGGATGCTAGTACTTGCTTTTGTCTTTGGTGCTGCTATGACCTATGGTATACCAAAAATACCTAAACTTAAAGCAAAACCTTATAAAGAGAGTGAAGCCCTTAAAATACTTTACGCACATATGAGCGATGACCCAAAAGTAGAAGACATGGTACGTAAACTGTATGCTAAAAAGAATGGTGATAAGTCTGTGCAGATAGATAAAAAAGAACTCAAGGAAATGGTTGAAAGATTTCTTGAATAGTGTCAGATATGTAGGGCTTGTTGGAGTAAGACATTATAGTTTGTGATTTTTTAGCATATTTTTAGATAGACTTGAAGAAAATTTTGCTAGAATTATTATTATAAAAAGATTTTATAACATAGAGATAAATTTAATAAAAAAAGGGTTATAATGAAGATTTTAAAACTTATTTTAGCATTCATTTTAAGCATTACATTGCTTACTCAGACTTCGTTGGCACAAATGGCTTCTACTGAACTACTTTTTGAAGAGACAGTCATTCCATCTTCAAAAGAAAAAGTGCTTCAGTTCACTGCACGTGAAGATGTGGTCAAAATATTGAGACAAATGGATGTTAATCCAGAAATGATAGAAAAAAGAGTTGCTGCCATGACAGATGAAGAAGCCTCTGAAATAGCTCAAAAAATCAATACATTACCAGCGGGTAGTGGAGTTATTGAGTCCATTGTAGGTGCTGCTATTTTGGTATTTTTGGTTTTACTGATTACAGATATTCTTGGTTTTACAAAAGTTTTTCCTTTTACGCGTACTATTCGCTAATGTGAAAAGACAAAACTATTTCTATTTTTTACGCTTAGGCATAGCTGCAGTACTCGTACTTAGTGGATGTATACCCAAAGAGCCTAGACTCTCAAAAAAATATTATGCTTCATCGCATATAGAAGTACCTTTTGTACCTCCTCGTTCTGATTTATGTGCTGCAACATCCATTGAGATGCTCTCCTCTTATTGGCAAGAAGTCACATCTTTTGTACCTAATTTATCGCAAAAAGAACTAGATGGGAGAACATTAATACCTGCAAAAGGTGGTACCTTACAGGTAGAACTTGTAGCTACTGCACGAGCAAATGGTTTTCTTGTTTACACTTTAGAACCAAGCATAGATGCACTTTTATCTGAACTTGAAAAACAACATCCAGTCATTGTACTGCTAAATCGTTCTTACTCATGGTATCCACTATGGCACTATGCACTTGTGATAGGGTACGATGCAAAAAAACGAACTATAGTGACACATTTTTCTGAGCAACCCAATGAAATTATATCTCTTGCAACATTTATGGCATTATGGGAACGAAGTGAGAACTGGGGAGTTGTCCTCCTGCCTCCAGACAAATTACCTGCAACAGCTTCACCTAAAACATTTTTACGCGATGCTTATGCACTTGAAAAAACGGGCATGACAGATGCTGCCATTATCGCTTATAGAAGTGCTCTTTTGCGTTGGCCAAAAGATATCAACATCCTTTTTGCATTGGCTAATGCCTATTATGCTTCTCAGCAGCTAAAGAATGCTGAAAAGACATATCATAAGCTTTTATCTCTTAAGCCAGGTTATCCTTTGGCGGTCAATAATCTAGCTGATCTTTTATGCCGTACGGGACGAGCAAAAGAAGCACTTAGGGTACTTAAAAAGGCAAAAACAAAGGAAAAGCATATAGAGGCTATTATCAATGAAACACGCAAAGAGATTCTTAAGGGCTGTGTGCCTCTCTTAAAAAGAGATGCCTTTTAACTTATTTGGGAGTGTAAAAAAGTGGGTTTGTGCAGTTTATTTTATAGTTTAATAGCTCCTTTAAAAAGACCCTTACTTTTGGATGCAGTGGCAGACAGCTTCAGGAAGCTACTAAAATAAGGCACAGGATATGATATATAGACTTTGGGGCTAAACACCTATATTGTCAAAAACCATGATTGTCGTGATGAGTTGTTAACTATAATTACTTTATAATAGTTCATTAGCTAAAAGAATTAACTAAAAAAGAAAAGGTGAGAAATGAATGATAAGCAATCAAAAAAATCTTTAGTAGAACTACTAAGGCAAAAAGATAAAATAAGAGAAGAGATAGATACTAATATCGGTAAGATAGATAAAGCACAAAATATAGTTTCTAAAGATTTTACACTCTTCCATATAGAAGAGCTTACTTTTGAAGATGATTCTCCTAGAAAAGAGGCTCTTGAAAATGTTTTAAGTTCACTTCGAATCGATGGTGTAAACTTTGTTTACTTACTTATGGGAGATGCCAATGGTGTTTCTTTTTACTTTGGAATAGTTAAAGATAAAAGCTATAAAAAAGAGTTGGAACTTGATGTAGATGATATTGGTAGATATATATTAAAGTCAAATATTGAGGGTAATTTTAGAGGTAGTAAGATTACAGAACAGATAAAAGAGAAACAATCCATACTAGATAAAATCAAGCATATGACAAGATTTGCTAGAATAGATGGTGTTCCAAGTGTCAATGAGGAGAGTGAAGATTTTCAAGGTGTTGATAGACTTGTAGATGTGATGATGGGTGATGAGTTTTGTGTGATGGTTTTAGCAGACCCTTTATCTGTTAAAGAGATACAAGAGATAGAAGATTCTTTGTATGACATCTATAACAAACTATCGCCACTTGCTAAAGTTTCTCTACAAGAGAGTAATGGTGAAACTACAACTATAGGGACTAGTGTAGGTAAAAACAGTTCAGATACAACGGGAAAAAGTAAAGGCACATCTGAGGCAGACACTAACGGAACATCTATTGGTACATCTAACTCTAATGGAGAGTCATCAGGCTCATCTTCTAGCACTAATTCATCTAACAGTGCTAACGAAGGTTCATCTTCAAGCTTCACTGTAACAGCAAATGATGGTTCAAGTGTATCAAAATCAATAGGCAGTTCAGAAACAGAAAATAAATCAGAAACAAAAAACAGTGGCACAAACAAAAGTAGAGAACACTCTGATAAGGTTCTCAATGAGTGGATGGAGTACATAGATGATATTTTACTAAAAAGAGTAGCCCACGGTAGAAATAAAGGTATTTTCAATACTGGTATCTACCTTTTAGCAAATGAAAAAGGAACACTTTTAAAACTGGGAAACACGATAACCTCACTTTTTTCAGGAGTAGAAGACAATAAAGCACTATAATGCTCCCCAAATTTCAGACCAGTAAAACAAGTTTTCTTATTTCACCTC
>CAZEUM010000028.1:0-9974 GCA_964514765.1 uncultured Sulfurovum sp. | reverse complement strand
TACTTTTAGAACCCAAGCCAAAAAATCTTACGTTTTTTTCATTTAAGTTTAAATTCTCGATTAGAAGTTTTATTAATCTATTGTCTGCTGTTTTTTGAGCATTGCCTTCATGTAATATAGCAATCATACGCCCCTTACCTCATGCCCATTACTCATAGTATATTGAAGCATATCATAATCTCTCACTCCTGCCATAATTTCACCATCTTTTAAACGTGTCATTTTAATGAAAGTTATCTCTTTATCTTCTAATTTCTTAGCCACTCTAGCATAAGACTCTATACACTCTTTTGAGTGGGTTGTGGCGAAGACTTGGACATTTTGTTCTTTTGAGATACTTAGGATTATTTTCCATAGTTTGTCTAGGTTTGTGTAGTGGATTCCGTTTTCTATTTCGTCTAGATAAAGATAACTATTGTTTGATTTATACAAAGAGCAAATAATTGATATATATTGTTTTAACCCATCTCCAAATTTTGCTATATCTCGATATTCACCAGTTTTAACTTTACATTGGGGTTTGTCTCCGCCAATAATTTTAAAATTTTCAATGTCACTATCAAATTTTTTTATATACCCATTAAGCTCATTTTCTTTATCTTTTTTTTGTACAGCCTCAAATACCATTTTTAACTCAAAATTAGTAAATCCGTAATTACCTAAAAAAGTCACTTCTTTATTTGATATAAAATTAATTGTGTGCATAAAATTAATATTTTTTTCTATATCATTTAATTTTATTGTCAAACTTTTTTCAATAGATGATATATTTACACTGTATTTTATTTTATTTTTTCCACTGATAGAAAAAGATTTGTAGTCAGTTAAAATATCAATAATATTGGGTTCTAAGTTATTGATTTGATTTCTTTTTCCTTCAATCTCTGATATAGAAAATAGTAAATTATTTAACGTTTTAGAGGCTGTGTTAAGATAGAGACTTTCCATAAAAGCCGTCTTCCCAACATTATTTTTCCCAGCAATAAGATTAACCCGACCAAAACCTTCTGCTTTGAAGTTTTCAAAACATTTAAAGTTTTTTATTTCTATGTTTTTTATGAAATGTTCGCTCATTGGTTTCTCCTTTGGTTTACCGAGGGGTCAGGTTATTCATAATTCATTGCTAAGGCAACAAATCACAAATCACCAGACCCCTCTAGTTACTCTAGTTTTGTTGGCTTTTAATACCTATAGTTTAGCAAAATTTTCTATAATCTTTAAACCGTTCTCATGACTTTTTTCTGGGTGGGGTTGTATGCCGTAGATATTGTCATTTTGCACAGCAGAGACAAACTCGTAGCCGTAATGTGTTTTGCCTATGGCGTACTTGTCATCACAGACGGCGTGGAACGAGTGCACAAAGTAGAGGTAAAAATCATTAGGTAAATCATCAAAGAGTTTATTTTGTTTTGTAGGGGTCCTGCAAAACATCTCATTCCACCCCATATGTGGTACTTTTTGAGGGTGGTCAAATTTAGATTCATCAAAAGCCACTACCTTACCAGGAATGAGTCCTAGACCTTGTGTTGAACCAAACTCTTCAGAACTTTCGAGCAGAAGTTGCATCCCTAAGCAGATACCTAAAAGCAGTTTTCCTGTTGAGGCAAACGCTTTGATTGCTTCATTCATGCCATTACTTTGTAAGTGCTGCATCGCATCTCCAAAAGCACCCACACCAGGCAAGATGAGTTTGTCATAGTTCTGAAGTTTAGACGGGTCAGACTCTAAAACGGCTTTTGCACCCACTTTGGCAAAGGCATTCATAACAGAAGCAAGGTTTCCCATATTGTAATCAACGATGCCTATCATAAAATTTCCTTGGAAATTTCAAGTGAATAGTGAATAGTAAATAGTAAATAGTTATTGTTTCGCACGTATTGACCTTTTGTAAATTAATGTGATTATAGCTAAAATAATTAAAAGGTTTTATTTTCATTTAGAGTATTGTGCTAAAATGATAAAAATAACTTGGGAGTGAGTGCATGAAAATAGCTATTGTGAAGCTCTCTGCTATTGGGGATATTATACATGCGATGGTAGCCTTGCAATATATAAAGAAGGCAAAACCCTCTTTACAAAGAGACTGGATAGTAGAACAGGGATTTGCAGGAGTGCTTGAGGGAAACCCACATATAGACAACATACTCCCCGTCAATCTCAAAGCCATTAAAAAAGACAAAATGGCACTTTTTTCAGAAATAAAAAGAGTAAAAGAGTATGCAAAAAATAATTATGATTTAGTCATAGATGCACAAGGACTTTTAAAATCTGCCATTACGGCAAAACTATTGGGTAAAAATATTGCTGGTTTTTCAAAAGCTTCTATACGTGAGGGCTTAGCTTCTTATTTTTATAGACATAAAGTAGATATAGCTTATGATGCAAATACGATTGATAGAAATGCAAAAGTAATGTCTGAACCCTTAGATTTAGACATTACTTCAAAAATGATATTAAGTAAAAAGCCATTTTTATATTATGAAGAAACAAAAGCATTATATAGATATTTGAGTCAAGAGAAAAAAAATATAGTATTTGTCATGGGCTCAACATGGGAGAGTCGAAATTACCCTAAAGAGAAGTTTGTAGAGATTGCAAATCAGCTAAAGGAAAATGTCTTAATCGTTTGGGCTAGCAAAACAGAAAAAATTACAGCAGAGTGGATGGTTTTACATTCTAGCTTTGTAAAAGTATTACCTAAGATGAATTTAAATATGCTCAAAGAAATGATAGATAAATCTGATTTACTTATAGGTAACGATACGGGTCCAACCCATATGGCATGGGGATTAAATAAGCCCTCTATCACTATTTTTGGACCTACCCCTGTAAGTCGTGTCTATGAAAGTAATATCAATAAAGTGATAAAATCAAAGAGCTATGTTGACACTTTTAAGCTTGACAAAAATAATTTTTCTATCGGAGATATAGATGCAAAAGAGATACTGTATGCGTGATTATATATATCTTGGTTTTTATAAGTTTTTTTCTTTTTTACTCTTTGTTATCCCTCGTACTATGATGATTAAGGTGATGTATGGCTTAGCATGGTTTGCATATACTGTAAGTAAAAAACATCAGCATATCATTTCTGTCAACTTGGACTTGGCATTTGAGAGTAGCTTAAGTGACAAAGAAAAAAAGAAGATAGGCATAGAAGCTTTTGTCAATCTTATCGATACTATATTTGGGATTATAGTGCGTGACAAGATGTCAAAGCAAGAAGTTATAGAAAATGTTACTTTTGAAAATGAAGAGATTATACGCGCCTATAAAGACGCAAATAAACAATTTATTTTAGTGACAGGACATTATGGGAACTGGGAACTTCTTTCTCAGTCCATAGCCATAAAGTTTGATTTAACTTTGGTTGGTGTTGGGCGTAAATTGGACAGTCCTATGATGGATAACATCTTGCGTGCGAATAGAGAACGTTTTAATGTTGAAATGCTAGAAAAAAAAGGGGCTATTAAGTCCTGTATTAAAGTGATTAATGCAGGAAAAATTGTCGGTATTTTAACAGATCAGAGCATAGGAAAAGGACAATCTATAGATGTAGATTTTTTTGGAAACAATACCACACATACCCCTTTGGCATCAATTTTGTCTCGAAAGTTTGATTTGGATTTGATTCCTGCATATATCAGTACAGATGATTACAAGCAGTATAAAGTAAAAATTTATTCCCCTATAAAAGCATTACATACAAAAGATAAAGAGGAAGACTTGCTTCAACTTACGCAAGCGCAAGCAGCCATTACAGAAGAAGTTATTTGTACTAAGCCTAAACAGTGGTTTTGGATGCATAAAAGGTGGAAAGAGTATCGATTAGGGTTGTACAAAAGGTCTTAAGGTCGGTTTGTAATTAAGCCTTTTAAGCAAAAAAAGAGTTCTTTCTTTTTATTTTCTAACATTTTACCTATAGTATTCCTATCGTATTCTTGTGGTGATCGTTTATGATAAAGATGGAATTCATTGGCCATAAAACGGGCAGGAACTATGGTACATCCAATGCCTTCAAATCGCCACTCTAAGTCTGTGTCACTTGCCACAGAAGCATTTCTTAGTCCTTCATCAAAACCATTTATATCTAACATTTTTTCTTTGTACATAGACATATTACATCCTAGAATGGGAAAACGCTTTTTACGTTTTTTGAGTATTTTATGTAAAAACCCATGAGGTTTAATTTGAAAACCTTCTTCACTGTGACGTTCAAGTTGTGCATCTCTTTTGATGTTATAATATTTTCTTACAAAATATTGTTCCAGCCACATGCTGGTTATGCTTTTATCTCTTAAAAGTTTAGAAAACTTTGGACCCAAATTTACACGTCTTCCTGTTACAATGTTTTTTTCTTCTGCTAGAGCTACATGGTTTTCTATAAAGTTACTATAAAGTATGCAATCACCATCTATAAAAATAAGGTATTCACCATGTGAGACCTTGATAGCGTTATTTTGACTCTTTGATTTTTGTACACCTTTGTCTTCTTGTGTACTGTGGATGATTTGAAAGGTATATTTATCTTGTGCCATGGCTACATATCTTTGCATTTCTTTTGACTCACCATCTTCTGCAACTATAATTTCAAAATTATCATAATTTTGTTGCTGACATGAATCTAGTATTAACGATAATGCTTCCATATCTTTATAGACAGCAATAATCAAACTAACTTTCATCATATTACCTTGTATAATTTTGTTAACTGTTGACTATAGCCAAAGTTGTTTACTACAGTTTTAAGTGCAGTGTTTGCAATGCTTTTTTGTAATACTGCATCGTGGTAAAACATTTGAATTTTTTCTCCCAAATCTTGGGCTGTTCTATTAAAAAAGAATCCATCGATACCCTCGGTTATAATTTCTAATGGACCACCTGCATTTGTAGCAATGACAGGTACCCCATTTGCCATAGATTCAATAATGACCAATCCAAAGGTCTCTTTTTTTGTAGCCAGTACCGTGAGATTACAAAGTTGTATATGTGCATTGACCTCTTTAGTGAAACCCGTAAATATAACATTGTTTTCTATGTCTAAATCAATAATCTTTGTTTTTAATTGTTGTAAATAGCTTTCATGCATGGCTTGACCCACAATGATGACTTTTATATTTAGTGTTTTGAGCTTAGCAAGTGCTTCTAAAAGAAAGTATTGCCCTTTTGCTTCCTCTATACGTCCAATCATCCCAATAACAAAACATTTTTCTAAGGCATATTTTTTGATTAAAGCTTCTTTTCTTTTATTCTGAAGGGCTGGTATTTTAGTACCAGGATACACAACTTCTATTTGAGGTCTAATATGTGAAGGGATAAATTTTTCAAGTTGCTCTTTAACCTGCTGGGTTACGGCATGCATAGTATCTATATTTTTATAGAGCCATTTGTGGTAAAAATCATCTTTAAAGCGAGTCATACTCATATGCCTACTTTGCACTATTTGAGGTTTACGTTTACTAAAAATTTTAGCTAAAACGACAGTGCTAATATCTTTTGTCCAGTGAAAATGAATAACGTCTATCTTTTGCTTATCAATATATTTTGCCAATTTCATCGCAGGTAGGAGAGGGAAAATTTTATTAGGCTTTAGTAAAAATGGTGTTTTATTTATGCCTGAGGTGGAAAGTTTTGTATGGGGAGCAACTGCAATGCATACTTTAGTTCTTGTAGAAAAATGCTCAATACAATTTAGCATGAAGAGTTCAAGACCTCCCAAGTCAGGAGAAAGACAGAACTCTAGTATTGTTTTATTTTGCATACATGATTATCCTCTATTGCTACATTATATCGAAAATTAGATACAATCTTCTATGATAAATTTTAAGCTCAATACTCACTATAGCATTACTTTTAAAGATTTTATAATAGATATACAAGAATTGTTTTTAAAAAACAAAAAGAGTATACATAAAGCACGTAATGAGATTAAAATTTTAGAACATGCAGGGCAAAATGTTGTGGTGAAGTCTTTTAAAATACCTCATTTTATAAATAAAATAGTTTACAGTTTTATTCGAGACTCAAAAGCAAAAAAATCATATGACAATAGTATGAAAATATCTGAGTTTGTTCCTGGAGCCATTGGATATATAGAATTTAAAAAGTTTGGTCTTCTTTTTGAAAGTTATTTTCTAAGTAAGGAATTTAACTATGATTTTACTATACGCGAAGCATTACTAGATAAACACTTTGAAGATAAAAATAAAATTTTTGAAGCATTTGCACACTTCACTTATGAATTACATGAAAAAAATATACTTCATCTTGACTACTCTCCAGGTAATATATTGATAAAAAAAGTGGGTAGTGGATATAACTTTAAAATAGTTGATATTAACCGTATGCAATTCAAAACACTTGTCATAGAAGAAAGATTGAAAAACTTTTCTAAGTTATGGGCAAAAGATGAAGACTTGGAAGTGATTATAAAATTTTATGCAAAATACATAGAAGAAGATGAAAAAACTTGCATGACAAAGGCACTTTATTATTCTCAAAAACATAAAAACATAAAAAATTTAAAAAAACGATTAAAAGGAAAAAAAGTTGTTGATTGATACTATTTCTGTTGTGATAATCGTTAAAAATGCAGAAATGACGATAAAAGCTTCTTTGGAGTCACTCAAAGCATTTGAAGAAGTAATTCTGTACGTCAATGATACATCTGATGCAACACTTGAGATAGCAAGTGCTTATGAGAACGTGAAAGTGATTGAGGGAATTTTTTTAGGATTTGGACCCACTAAAAACAAAGTAGCCTCCTATGCAAAAAATGATTGGATTCTTTCACTTGACTCTGATGAAGTCTTAAGTAAAGACTTTAGTGACAATATAAAAGATATTAATCTTGATAGTACTTGTGTTTATAGTATTTTACGGACTAATTATTACAAAGAACAAGAGATAAGATATTGTTGGGGAGATGATGTCATTGTACGACTATATAATCGTAATATGACAACTTTTTCTCAGGAAAAAGTACATGAACATATTATTGTAAATGATATGAAAGTAAAAAATACTGATGGGAAAGTAAAACATTATCCCTATGTAAACTTGACAGACTTTATAGTAAAACTTGATAGGTATTCAAGTATTTATGCAGAAGATAATGTAGGAAAGAAGTCTTCCTCTCCTCTTAAAGCAATTTCTAATGCACATTTTTCGTTTTTTAAAACTTACTTTCTAAAAAGAGGTTTTTTAGATGGCTATGCAGGTCTAGTGATTGCTTTTTCTCATATGGCGACTAATTTTTATAAATATATGAAACTTTATGAGGCCAATAAAAAAAACTTATATAAAGGCAAGACATGCAAGAAGTAAAAATAAAACAATACGACTTTACGCAGTATATCAATTATCTTGCAGTATTATATGTTTTTGTTATGCCTTTATCTAGGTCAGGCATAGTTATTTTGACCGCATTAATGCTTGTATTGTGGATACTCGAAGGTGATTTTAGGGCTAAAATACAAATTTATAAAAGCAATTATGTGATATTGGCTTTGTTGTCATTTTTGTTATTTAATCTTGTATCATTATTGTGGACTGATGACATAATAGGTGCTTTGCATACAATGAAAAGATATTGGTATTTATTTCCTATTTTTATTTTTATGTCTTCTCTTAAAAAAGAGTATGTACCCAAACTTTTATCTGCCTTTATTTTAGGTATGTTTATTAGTGAAGTGCTTGCCTATGGTGTTTTCTTTGAAGTGTGGCAGGTTACCTATGCAACGGTGGAAAACCCTTCTCCTTTTATGAATTACATTATTTACAGTGTTTTTCTATCATTTACAGCATTGTTGCTGCTTAATCGCATTTTTAATTTCCATGCATTGAAATCTAAAATAATGTATAGTATATTTTTTATAACAGTACTTGGAAACTTGTTTTTGACTGCTGGACGAACAGGGCAATTTGCTTTTATTGTGGGATTGTTTACTTTGGTTATAGTTAGTTTCAAATATAAATTGAAAGCATTTGTTTTGTTTGTTTTGCTTACTCTTTCAGTACTTAGTGTTTCTTTTAATTTAAGTGATACCTTTGAACAACGTATTTTAAAAGGCAAAAGTGATCTTGTAAGCGTCTTTGAAAAAGAAAACTATTGTACTTCATGGGGTAGCAGAATCGGGGCTTGGATTGTCTCAAAAGATATGATTTTAGAAAACCCTATTTTAGGTACGGGAAAAGCAGATCATATGTATAAGTTTCATCATCTTATTGATACAAAGTACCCATCTATGAAGTGTATGCATGGAGTTTTTATGCATTTGCATAATCAATATTTGGAGATATGGACAGCTTTTGGTCTTGTGGGGTTACTACTCTTTTTATGGATTTTTTTAGCCTTATGGAAGATGCCTATTAGAGATATAGAATTAAGTAACATAAAATACCTTTTTATCTCTATTTTATTGTTTTCTTTTATCCCTGAAGTCTTGTGGGGAAGACAGTTTTCTCTAGCATTGCTAGCTTTTGTTTTTGGTATTTTATTGGCACAACATAGGATTGAAAATGAACATACTCATCACTAGACACGATAAAATAGGGGATTTTGTTACTGCTTTGCCCATGTGTAAGGTACTTAAAGAGCAGACAGAACACAATATTGTAATGTTGGTCTCTAATATCAATGCATCGCTTGCAAAAGAGCTTGATTTTATAGATGAAGTCATTGTGTATGATGTAGATAAAACAAAACTTTTAAAAGAGATACAAGCACAGCAATTTGATGTCAGTATCTCTGCCTATATTGATGTAACTTTAGGGAAATTATTGTTTCGTTCAGGCATCCCTCTTCGTATCTCTCCTGCAACAAAAATAGCCCAAATATTTTTCAATAGACGTGTGAAACAGCGTAGGTCTTTGGTAGAAAAAAAAGAATTTGAATACAATCTTGATTTATTGAAAGCATTTGATACAAATTTAAATTTAGATTTTGAGAGACCATTATTGGAGCTTACAAGTGCGAAAATAGTAGAACCTTTTATACTTTTCCATCCTGGGTTTGGGGGAAGCAGTGAGGGTAACCTTGCTCTTGATGATTATCTTAAATTGGCAAAAAAAGCTTCAGAATCTATAGCTATTGTTTTCTCTTTTGGCCCAGATGATGCTCTGTCTAAAAAACATATAGAGGAAAATTTAGATTTTAAAGCCATGCTCCGAGATGACTTCAGCGACCTTATGACCTTTACAAAGTTTATTGCTACTTCAAAACTTTTTGTTAGCACGTCTACAGGTCCTATGCATTTAGCAGGTATGACAAATACGCCAACACTGTCATTTTTTGGTGATAGTCTATTCTCTTATGCTGCACGCTGGGGCACTATTTCTGAGGTAATTTTACAACATCATTTTACTATTTCTGAAAATTACGAATTAGAAGTCTACGAAGAGATAGAAAGTAGCCTTATGGAAATCATAGATGCCTAAAGACTTTCCTTGGGATTATTATTCTGATCAGCCACATGTACTTAAGAAAGAAAATAAAAAACTATTGCGTAAAGAACATGGGTCTGATTATGTAAAACTTTTACTAACAAATATCTTTTATTTTCCTTATCTTTTTTTTAAATTTATGTTCCAAAAAAGTGAATCTAAGAATATGAATGTAGAAAAATCTTTTTATGGTGTTTGTATCAATCTTGACAAGGGAGATACACAGTATGCACTGGTAGAAGAGTTAGGTGTTAAGTCTTTGCAACTGAGGTTTTTTTTACACGATATGGCAAATATAGATGCCTATGTAGATTTTGCTAAGAAATTTGGAAGAGACAAAGAGATACTTATTACGATTATTCAAGACAGAGAACACATTGAAAATGAAGACCTTTTAAAAAAAGATATTTTAGAAATTTTTGAAAAATTTAATGAAGTTTCTAGTGAGTTTCAAATTGGCAATGCTATTAATCGCATAAAATGGGGCTTTGTATCTACCCAAGAGTATTTGACCTTTTACCAAAGTGTAC